>NZ_JCBANG010000159.1:0-6926 GCF_059760905.1 Achromobacter sp. 1011811831 | reverse complement strand
GGCGCAGGCTGAAGGCGGCCCCGCGCTGGCGCGGCTGCGCGACTGGCTGCAGGCCGACGCGGCGGCGGCGTGAACGCGGGCGGCTGAACAGGCGCGAACGACGCCGCGCCGGCAGCGGCGCCCAGGCATGCCGCCGGCGCGAATCTATACTGCGAACCTCATCAACTCCCACACCGCTTCCATGGCCCCCGCCCCCGTCCTGATCGAACGCGCCTCCGAACAACACGCCGCGGGCATCACCGCGCTACATGGCGATCCGGACGTCGCGCGCCAGGTCCTGCAACTGCCCTACCCGTCGCTGGAACGATGGCGCAAGCGCGTGGAACAGGACAGCGAACGGCGCGTCGGCCTGGTCGCCACGGTGCAGGGAGAGGTGGCTGGATACGCCAGCCTGGAACAATTCGAACGCGTCCGGCGCAGCCATTGCGGCAGCGTCGGCATCGCGGTCGCGAAGGGCTGGCACGGCCAGGGCATCGGCAGCCGCCTGCTCGGCGCGCTGCTCGACGTGGCCGACAACTGGATGAACCTGCGCCGGGTGGAACTGATGGTCTATACCGACAACGAACCCGCCATCGCCCTGTACCGCAAGCACGGCTTCGAGGTCGAGGGCGAACTGCGCGACTACGCGGTGCGCGACGGCCGCCATGTCAACGCCTATGCCATGGCCAGGTTGCGCGACGCCGGTCCGCGTTGAATCCCGGGCGCGCCTGCCCTCGCGCCAGGCCTGGCGCTAACGCCCCGTGAACCAGCCCACGCCCGCCCAGCCCGGCGCCAGCAGCGCCGCCGCCCACAGGAACGCCGAAGCCCAGTTGGCGGCCTGGAACGGCCCGCGCCGCATCTCGAAGATGCCGGCCAGCGTCGGCACCGTGGCGCGCAAGGGTCCGAAGAAACGGCACAGCACGATGCTCAGCACGCCCCAGCGCTTGATGAAGGCCGCCGCGCGCAGCACCTGGCGCGGCCGGCGCCGCAGTGGCGCCCATTGCAGCAACGCCGGCCCGACCTTCACGCCCAGCGCATAGGCGACCCAGTCGCCCAGCGCGGCGCCGATCGCGATGGCCAGCCAGACCGGCGCGAACTGCCCCGCGCCCGCGCCCAGCACGGCCCCGATCGACAGCAGCAGCGCCGTGCCCGGCACGAACAGCGCCACCAGCGGCAACGACTTCACGAAGGCGAAAGCAAAGCCGAGGGCCGGCAGCCATTGCTCGTGGGCGCGAGCAAAGCCCAGGATCTGGTCGATGAGGTTGCCGAAGAAATCGGGCATCGTGGAACGGGAGCGCGGCAGGTCCGGAAAAGCGCCCACCTTAGCACGCAGGCTCGGGCGGCAACCCGGCCGGCGCGCCGGCCTTGGCGCGCCCCGCGTCGAACAGGCGCCGTACCCGCTCGCGCTCCTGCGCCGATTGGCCGAAACAGACGTGGCAGCCCAGGTACAACAGCAGGTTGACGCCCAGCGCCAGCACGCCCGAGGTCAGGCTGCCCAGCCCCGGCATGTCGTCGGGATAGAACCAGGTCAGCACCGCCGCCAGCGTGAAGCCGCAGCCCATCGACAGCAATGCGCCGATGCGGTTGCCGCCGCGCCAGAACATGCCCAGAAACAGCGGCACCGCCAGCTGCACGATGCCCTGGTAGGACATCTGCGCCAGCAGCTGCAGGCGCGGGAAGTCATAGGTCAGGAAGGCCACCACCGAGGCGCCCATCATGAACACCGCCATCGAGGCCTTGGCGATGATGGTCATCTGCCGGTCCGTGCGCGGCGACACCACCTGCACGATGTCATTGGCGATCTGTGCCCCGCAGACCTGCACGCAGCCGTCCACCCAGCCCATGCTGGCGGCCAGCACGATGACGATGGCCAGGCCCAGCATCCATTCACCGCCGACGTGGTACAGCAGCGTGAACCAGCCGTCCTGCGGCTTGGCGCTGACCACGTCCAGGCCGCTGGCGGCCAGCGCCACCAGCGTCAGCAACGCGTAAAAGCCGCCGGCCACGATCATGGTCTGCACCGTGCCCTTCTTCACCGCGCCCACGCCGCTGGCGGTGTAGATGCGCTGGTAGCTGGTCGGCCAGCACAGCGAGCCGATCACGCCCGTCAGGATCAGGCTGGACACGTACCAGATGCCGTACTGGCCGCCCTGCCCCGGCAGGCGCAGCAGCTCGGACGGCAGCGTCGCGAGATTCGCGTAGGACGCCTCGCGGCTGAACCAGAGCAGGCCCAGGCACAGCAGCGCGCTGCCGCCATAGGCCACGATGCCCTGCGCCAGGTCGGTGATGACCAGGCCGCGCATGCCCATCTGCACCGTCCATATCTGCCGCACGCCGATCAGGGCCACGCCCGCGATCAGGCTGGCGCCCACGCTCCAGGTGCCGAAGCTGGCGAAATGGAACAGCACGGCCATGGCCTGGATGCCCAGGACCAGCCAGGGAAACAGGCAAATGATGCCGATCAGGCTGGCGATCACGCGCACCGCCTTGGAATCGAAGCGCATGCCCAGCATGTCGCACTGGGTGCGCAGGTCGAAGCGCTTGCCCCAGACCCAGGCCCGTTCGGCCATCAGGTACATGGCGGTCACGCCCAGCAGCGAGTAGGCCAGCGCGTACAGGCCCAGCACACCTGCGCCGGCGCTCAGGCCGAAGAAGGCCGTGTAGGTGGCGCCGGGCCACCACGAATTGGTGTACGACATGGCGATGAACCAGGCGGAAAAGGAGCGGCCGCCCACCGCGTAGTCGGTGAAGGTGCCGCTGCTGCGCTTGGTGGCATAGAGGATCACGACGATCAACGCCGTGAATCCGAACAGCATGCCGAAGGTGATCAGGGGGGATCCGTTCATGGCGTTCTCTCAGGAATTTTCGTTGTCCAGCTCGTCGCCGAACTCGCCGCGCAGGCGCTCCACGCGCATCAGCAAGGCAATGCCGGCCACCAGCAGCACGGCGTCGATCAGCCAGTACGCGATCGCCAGCGGCATGCCCAGCACCAGCGCGCGCTGGCCGCCCGCGGCCAGGTAGAACGGCGGGAACACCGCCAGCAGCAGGCAGCCTCCCAGCCACAGGCCGACGATGGCGGACTTGGCCCGCGCCGGCAGTTTGATGATCAGGTCTTTCATGGGGGCCTCCGGCGCGCCGGCTGCGCCGCCCGCGGGACGGTCCCGGGGCGGCGCGATGGGAAGGAAAGTGGAAGGGCCGGGTCGGGGCTAGAACGGCTCGGGATCCAGGAAGCGGTTCATGACGTTGCGCATGATCCGGGACACGTTGTTGTCGTAGCCGTTGTGCGACAGGCTGCCGGCCCAGGCGATGGACCCGGTCGAGAACACCGCCCCGCCGGCGGCGGTCTCGTAGAAGACCAGGTCCGCCTTCACCAGCGGACTGACGGTGCCGCCGGTGCCCGGGTAGTTGATGAGGATTTCCTCGGCCACCACCTGGTAGATGTCGGAATGGCCGGTCGAGGACGCCAGCACCAGCGTGTTCGGCGGGCTGCCCAGCAGGCGGTCGACATGGTCCAGCTCCAGCCCGGCCGCGCCGTTGCCGACCAGCCCGAAGTCGCCGATGCGCTCGTCGTCCGCGATGCCCTCGAAGATGAAGCGGGCGCGCGGATCGAAGCTGCCTTCCACGCGCAGGTAGTACGAGGAATCGTCGAAGCCCTGGGCGATGAAGCCGTTGCCGGCGATCATCTGCGGCGGCCGGCCCTGGCGCCGCCAGAGCCCGCCGTACTCGCCGGTGAAGCTGTGGTAGTACTCGCCCGGCTCTGCCGCCCAGGCGCGGGTGCCGTCCTCGTTGCGGCGCACCTCCATCACGCCCGGCACCGAGGGATTGAAGGCCACCCGCCAGTACCAGGTATTTCCGCCCATGGAAATGATGCGCCCGCCCCGGCCGCGAAAGGCGTCCACCGCGTCCCACATTTCCTTGGACCAGTACTCGGAATGGCTGCTGGTAACCAGCACGTCGTAGTCGCCCAGCGCCGCCTCGCCCTGGTAGTGCAGGTCTTCGTCCGACAGGCAGTCGTAGCCGTAGCCCGCTGCCTCCAGCCAGTCCGTCACATGCGTGTCGGCGTTAAACTGCCACAGCGCGGAACCGCGCCCGCCCAGCCAGGAACGGTACTTCGGCCGCATGTTCAGGATGGGCCGCAGCCGCGAGGTGTAGCACACGCCCGCGCCATCGCTGTGCACGTCGTAACAGGAGTTGCCGTATTCGCGGTGTTCGCTGAGGAACAGATCGTTCTTGCGCAGCACCGCCACCTGGTCGGTCAGCAGCTGCGCCAGCGGCGCGTCGGTGGGCATGTGCTCGTTGGCATAGGCCATGTAGCTGGCGGTGGGCACCAGGTAGGCGATCCGGTTGCCGCTCTGGCCAGGCGTGGCGCGGACCACGAAGGGGATGAACTCCTCGTCGTCGCCGCAGCGCAGATGGGCCGCGTACAGGCCAGACCGCAGCGATGGCGGCACGGTCAGCGAGAAATCAGTTTCCCAGCCGGCGTCGTGGACGCTGTCGTCGTGGAAGTGCATCGCCCCGTACTGCTGCGGGGCATGGCGCCAGTTCATTTCCTCGCCGGTCCAGTTGGCGCCCTTCATCGCGCGCACCGGCAGGTTGAACGTGCGGCCGTGCAGCTGGTTGCCGCTGATGTCCTCGATCGACTCGGATTCCATCCGGCGCGAGAAATCCCACACCCCCACCACGCCGGCCGTGCGCATGCCCTGGTACGACGGATCTTCCAGCGCGCGGATCCCTGCCTCGTCCAGCGCGCGGGCGCTCAGCCGGGGACGGTCGATCTTGCCGTTCATCAGCGCCGTGCCGACGACGCGGCCGCCATCCGGCGCGGGCGTCGCGGCGAAGGCCAACAGAGTCTGCCCGTCCAGCGCCGGCGCCGTCCGCCGCTGTTGTACGCGGGAGCGGTCGTCGACGCGGGCATAGACGCGGTGCGGCACCTGATGCAAGGTGAGCACGCCCTCTTCCGCGTCGATTGCCAAGGCCACCGAATACCACTCGCGCGCCAGCATGGGCTTGCCGCTGGCCAGGGTCTCGGTCCGCCCGCCGTCGGCCAGCACCGCCTCCAGCTCGCCTTGGGCATTGATGTCCAGCCGCACCCCCTGGCCGGTATCCGGATTCCACAGGCTCATGATGGTCTGCGCCCGGCCGCCGGGCCGGGTGGGCCAGACCATGGCCTGCAGCGTCATCGAGCGCAGCCGCGCGAAATGGCGGTTGCCGTCGACGCAGGCCCAGGAGCCGCAGTAGATCCGCTGTTCCCGTCCGTCATGGCGCCCCTCGATGCCGCTGGGCACATGCTCTTCCTTGTAGCCGGGCCCCGCCGGATTCATGTCGCCGTGGATGATGCGCACGAGCCGCGCCTCATACGGCCGGGCGGGCCGCGCGCTCACCTTGAAGGCGATCGTCTCGCCGCCCGCCACGCTGATCTTGTCGCTATAGCCGGTAATGCTGCTGTTCATTGCCTGTCTCCCATGCTTGCGCTCATTGCCGGCGCCGTCAGTCTTGCAGCGCCTGCCCGAAGTGCTGTTCCCAGCGGGCCTTGAAGACGAACCACTCGGCGTCCTCGATGCGGTCGAAGACCGCGCCCGCGATGAGTTCGACGGGATCGTCGCGCGTCGCGCCGAGCCTGGCGGCCTGCCAGGGGCCGTAGTGCGACAGTTCGACCAGCACGTGCTTGTGCGCCACGGCCACGCCGCGAAAGCGTTCCAGCAGGCGCTTGAGCGGCTCGCTGTGCGGGCCGCAGGGCCGGGCGCGGAATTCCTCGGCCAGCCCGGGATCGGAGTGCGGTGTCATCGTGTTCCCCTTGGGTTGAAATCGCTTGCGGCCAAGATATCAACCCCCGCCCGGCGGGAATGTCGTGGGAGTGCACGGTTTGTTTGTCCGGCGGCGGGCGGACCGCCGGGCATCACTGCGTGTCAGGAGACGGCGGGCGCGGCCCCGCGCTGGCGCAGCTCGCCGGCGGTACAGCCAAAGCGCTGCCTGAACGCATAACAGAAGTGGGAGAAATTGCTGAACCCGGCGCGGTACATCACTTCCTTGATCGTCAGGTGGTTCAGGCGGGCGTCGGCCAGCATCTCGTAGGCCTGCTGCAGGTGCGCCTCGCGCAGCTGCTCGCCGAAACTGGTGGCGTGCCGCGCCAGGATGCGGTGCACGTACCCCGGCGAGATGCGCAGCTGCTGCGCCACCTGCGCGGCATTCAGCGGCGTCTCTGCGTCGCAGCCCCGGATCCGGCTGACGATCTCCCGGTACAGCCAGTCCGTCCCGCGCCGGCCGCCTTCCGCCGCGCCGGCCTCGTCGCCTTCGTCCTCCTCGCCGCGCAGCAGGATCGCCACCAGCCGCGCCACCTCGGAGGCCAGCGCCGGCCCGAGCCGCTGGCGCGACGCGTCGTTCAGCCGCCACGCCGACTGCGCGAAGCCACGGACCACGCCGGCGAATTCGCCGGGGCCGCGCGGCGCCCGGGCGCAATGCGTCCAGGCGCGCGGATACTCGCTTTCCAGCGCCTGGGCGGGGATGCGGATGGTGGTGTTGCGGAAATTGTCGGCGCAGGACAGCTCGTAGTATTCGCTGCTGCGCACCATGACATAGCCGCCGGCCTGCACATAGCCGTTGCGCCCCTGGTGCTCGAAGTACAGCGGCCCGGTCTCGGGAAAGACCAGCACGTAGCTGTCATCGCCGTCGCTGGCGATATGGGCCCGGGTCCGCAGCACGCGCTGCCGGTCGGAGTCGAAGCGCGTCAGGCTGACCCGGCCCAGCGCCTGTTCGGCCAGCTTGCCGCGGATGCCATGCTTGCGGTCGCCCACGATATCGACGCGGTAGTACACGTCGCCCATGATCTGCTGCCACTTCAGCAATTGGCGCGACGAATCCACGCCTATCGTGCTGTGCACGTGAGCCATGATGCTTCCCCTGTATGGTTTTATGGAACCGCGACTGCGCGCTGCGGCCCGGACCTGCGC
>NZ_JCBANG010000158.1:0-6961 GCF_059760905.1 Achromobacter sp. 1011811831 | reverse complement strand
GCCCGGGGCATGGGCGGCCGCCGCGCCAAGCGCCGCCCGCGCGCAGGAACTATGATGGAGGGTGTGAGGCGGCCTCGCCTCAATGCTCTGCCCCATTCATTCTTTCTTCAGATTTTTCAGCCGGAGATATTTCCATGACGATCAAAGTCGGCGACCGCGTGCCGGATGGCACCCTGACCGAATTCATCGAAACCGAGACCGCGGGCTGCTCGCTGGGTCCCAACGCCTTCCAGGTCGCCGACCTGGTCCGCGGCAAGAAGATCGCGCTCTTCGCCGTGCCGGGCGCCTTCACGCCGACCTGCTCGGCCAAGCACCTGCCGGGCTACGTCGAGCAGGCCGCCGCGCTCAAGGCCAAGGGCGTGGACGAGATCTGGTGCGTGTCGGTCAACGACGCCTTCGTCATGGGCGCCTGGGGCCGTGAACAGGGCACCGACGGCAAGGTTCGCATGCTGGCCGATGGCTCGGCCCTGTGGACCAAGGCGCTGGGCCTGGAGCTGGACCTGATCCAGCGCGGCATGGGCGTGCGCTCGCAGCGCTATTCGGCCCTCATCGAGGATGGCGTGGTCAAGACGCTGAACGTCGAGGCCGCCGGCAAGTTCGAGGTCAGCGACGCGGCCACCATGCTGTCGCAGGCCTGATTCTCTTCCGTTCTACCGTTTTACGGCGGGCCGCAGGCGCGGTCCGCCGAAAGGCCGCTGGCCGCGGCTGCCCGATGCCATGATCGCCACCATTTCCTCGTTCTCGTCGCTGTACTTCGCGACCCTGCTGATGCTCATCGGCACGGGCCTGTTCAATACCTACATGGGGCTGCGGCTGACGTCGCAGGCGGTCAGCGAGGTGTGGATCGGCGCCCTGATCGCCGGCTACTACTTCGGCCTGGTGTGCGGCGCCCGATTGGGGCACAGGCTGATCATCCGGGTGGGCCACATCCGCGCCTTCGTGGCCTGCGCGGCGGTCGCCACCAGCATGATCCTGGCGCAGACGCTGGTCGACTCGCTGCCGCTGTGGCTGGCGTTCCGCGTGATCTCCGGCATCGTCATGGTGACCGAGTTCATGGTCATCGAAAGCTGGCTGAACGAACAGACCGAGAATCATCAGCGCGGGCGCGTGTTCTCCGTCTACATGGTGGTGTCCGGCCTGGGCACCGTGCTGGGCCAGTTGGCGCTGACGGCTTATGCGACGCTGGACCTGCGGCCGCTGACGCTGGTCGCCATGTGCCTGGTGCTGTGCCTGGTGCCGATCGCCGTCACGGCGCGTTCGCACCCGCCCACGCCTTTGCCCGCGCCGCTGGACATCCGATTCTTCATGCGCCGCGTGCCGCTGTCCATGACGGTGCTGTTCGTGGCGGGCAATGTGTCCGGCGCGTTCTACGGCCTGGCCGCTGTCTACGGGGCCAAGCACGGCATGAGCACGTCCCAGGCGGCGGTGTTCGTGGCCACGGCGGTGACCGCCGGCCTGCTGTCGCAATGGCCGATGGGCTGGCTGTCGGACCGCATCAACCGCGCCGGCCTGATCCGCTTCAATGCCTTGCTGCTGGCGGTCCTGCCGGCGCTGATGTGGGGCTGGATCGAACTGCCGTTCTGGGCCATGCTGGCCCTGTCCGCCGTATTCGGCGTGCTGCAATTCACGCTGTACCCGCTGGGCGCGGCCTTCGCCAACGACCATGTGGAATCCGAGCGGCGCGTCAGCCTGTCGGCGGTGCTGCTGATGACCTACGGCGTTGGCGCCTGCGTCGGCCCCATGGTCGCGGGCGTGCTGATGTCCTGGGGCGGGCACAGCATGTACTACATGTTCGTCTCGGCCTGCGCGTTGATCCTGGTCTGGCAGGTGCGGCCGACGCGCGTCACGGGCGCGCACCAGGTGCAGGAAGCGCCCACCCACTTCGTGCCGATGCCCGATACCCTGCAAAGCTCGCCCGCGGCGGCGGTGCTGGATCCCCGGGTCGATCCCGAGACCGACATCACGATCGAGATGGTGGAGCCGGATCCCGCCACGGCCGCCGTGCAGTCTGCCGACCCTGCCGCGGCGGCTGCGGCGTCAACCGAAACGGTGGCTCCGGGCGCGGCAGCCGCCGAGGTTGCGGTGGCAGACCCTGCCGCGGTCGCCGAGGCTGCGCGAGATCTGGGCTACGAGGCGGGAATGGTGCCTGACGCAACAAGCCTGGACGAAGAAGCGCCCGAACCGCGCCTGCGCACCGGAACCTGAGGCCGCGCGTACCGCTAGCGGGGGATCATCAGCACGATGGCCGCCAGGGCCAGTGCCAGCCCCAGCAGGTTCAGGCGCGAGAGCGGTTCCCGAAACGCCAGGGCGCCGATCAGCGCGCCCACGGCGATGACGCCCATGTTCATCGATGCGAACACCACCGACGGGTGGCCCGGCAGCGATTGGTGCGCGCGGATATAGGTCAGGATATTGCCGAAATTCGCCAGGCCCAGCGCCACGCCGGCCAGCGCATGGCGCCACTCCCATCTTGCGCGGCGCCACAACAGGTAGCCCAGCATCAGCATTCCGGCGAGCACGAAGGCCAGCAGCAGCGCGCCTGAAAAGGCCGTGCCCGTGCGCGCCACCTGCTTGAACAGCACGTCGATCACACCATAGCCGGCCCAGACGATCAGCGGCCACAGCCAGCGGTCGCGGCCGCCCTCGGCGGGCTCGCCGTCCGGTGACGGGCGGCGCAGCAGGCAGTACAGCGCACAGAACGCCAGCGCGATCGCGGCGAGCTTGGGGCCGTCCGGCGTCTCTCCGAACAGCAGGAATGCGGCGATCAGCGGAATGAACAGGGCCAGGCGCTGCGCCGCGTCGCTGCGCGCCACGCCGGCATGGCGCACGGCCTGCGCCATGGCGAGGAACACGCTGGGCAGCAGGATGCCCAGCGCCGCCAGCGTCAGCCAAGGCGTGCCGGCCGCGAACAGCGTGTCGGACGCGGGCCGCAGCACGGTCCAGCACAAGGTCGCGGCCACCGCGTAATTCACCGCGATGGCCTGGCGCACGTCGATGCGCCAGCCGCGCGCCAGCTTCAGCATCGCGGCCACCGTCACGCTGCAGGCGATGCTGGCCGCCAGGTACAGCAGGCCGGGCGTCAGCGGCACGCCGGCGCCTCTTGCGCGGGCTCGGCGTCGATGTGCATGCCCAGCCGCGCCAGCAGGCGCTGGTCGGCCTGCATCTGCGGATTGGCGGTGGTCAGCAGCGCGTCGCCGTAGAACATGGAGTTGGCGCCGGCCATGAAGCACAACGCCTGCAGCGCATCGTCCATCTGCTCGCGGCCGGCCGACAGTCGGACCTTGGCCTTGGGCATGGTGATCCGGGCGACGGCGATGGTGCGCACGAATTCGAACGGATCCAGCGCCTCGACGCCGGCCAGCGGCGTGCCCTCGACCTGCACCAGGTTGTTGATCGGCACGGATTCGGGGTAGGGCTCCATGCTGGCGAGCTGGGCGATCAGCCCGGCGCGCTCGCGGCGCGATTCGCCCATGCCCACGATGCCGCCGCAGCAGACATTGATACCGGCGTCGCGCACGCGCTCCAGCGTATCCAGGCGGTCCTGATAGGTGCGGGTGGAGATGATCTTGCCGTAGAACTCCGGCGAGGTGTCCAGGTTGTGGTTGTAGTAGTCCAGGCCGGCGTGCTTGAGCTGTTCGGCCTGGCCATCGGCCAGCATGCCCAGAGTGACGCAGGTTTCCATGCCCAGCGCCTTCACCGCGCTGACCATGTCGGCCACCGCTTCCAGGTGATGCGGCTTGGGGCTGCGCCAGGCGGCGCCCATGCAGAAGCGCTGCGCGCCGCCGGCTTGCGCGGCGCGCGCGGCGGCGACCACGTCTTCCAGCGGCATCAGCTTGTCGGCATCCAGGCCGGTGTCGTGATGCGCGGATTGCGGGCAATAGGCGCAATCCTCGGGACAGCCGCCGGTCTTGATCGACAGCAGGCTGGACAGCTGGATGGCGTTCGGATCGAAATGGGCGCGATGGGTCTGCTGCGCGCGATGGATCAGGTCCATGAACGGGAGGTCGTACAGCTTCAGGACCTCGTCGGCGCTCCAGGCGGCGGATTCGGGCATCGGCTTGGGAATCGTCGGGACGGGGATGTAGGCGGTCTGCATCGGGAGGGCTCCAGTCGGTGTCGCGGGGATCGCGCCGGTTGCGCCGCCTTGGCGGGCTGAGGCTGCGATCGGCGGATCGTATGAAGCCGGGCGGGGTTTGCGCAATGCCGGGTATCTGGCTGGAAATGCGGGGTGGATCGATCTATATTTTGAAGATTTGGCGACTTTTAGTGCATCCCGGGAAGCAACGCGCCGGCATCTTCGAGGACGGCGAAGGGTCGAATTTTTTGATTCAATTTGTAAATTCGAGGTCAGGGAGGCGCAGGGCGCCTGGCCGATGATGGTGTGGGCGCGGTGGCGGCGATGCTGCGCTGGGGGAGGCCTCGATTGGGAGATCGTATTGGCCGCCGGGACTCCGGCGGAAGGAGCGGTGGCAGCACGGCGCGGCGTGATGGAGCGCTGCCCGCATGCCGTGTCTCGCGAGTCGCGACAGGCATGTGCCGAGGTGACCCAGGCGCGCTCGCGGGCATGCGAGCCATGTGGACCGATATGCCGCTATTGGCGGCGGCCAGGCAGAAGGGGATCTGCGAGCGGAAAACAAAAAAGCTCCGGAATCCGGAGCTTTTCGATAAAGGCGCGGCGATTGTTTCGCGGCGTGCGCATAGGGCGCAAAGTGCTTTGGCGGAGCGGACGGGGCTCGAACCCGCGACCCCCGGCGTGACAGGCCGGTATTCTAACCAACTGAACTACCGCTCCGCAGCGGTATGCAAAACTTCGGTACTGCAACTGCGGTGTCAAGGCAGCTTGCCAGAATACTGGCGTCCCCTAGGGGATTCGAACCCCTGTACTCACCGTGAAAGGGTGATGTCCTAGGCCTCTAGACGAAGGGGACCTGAACAAAAACCACTGTACTACCAACTGCTTTACTGGTGGAGGTAAGCGGGATCGAACCGCTGACCTCTTGCATGCCATGCAAGCGCTCTCCCAGCTGAGCTATACCCCCAGAATCCCAGGTGTCTCAACCTTCAGACAACAAGGGCTTACACCCTATAAAAGCAAAAAGCCCCGGATCGGAGCTCTTGAGAATGACCCTGAGCGAGAGCTTTTGGCGGAGCGGACGGGGCTCGAACCCGCGACCCCCGGCGTGACAGGCCGGTATTCTAACCAACTGAACTACCGCTCCGCAGCGGCGTACTCGAACTACATGGTCACTTCAACTGCACGATGCAAGAACAGTCCAAAGAACTGGCGTCCCCTAGGGGATTCGAACCCCTGTACTCACCGTGAAAGGGTGATGTCCTAGGCCTCTAGACGAAGGGGACGTGGACTTGCATCAGGCACTGCTTTTTTACTGCATTCTTCGCTTTGGACTGGTGGAGGTAAGCGGGATCGAACCGCTGACCTCTTGCATGCCATGCAAGCGCTCTCCCAGCTGAGCTATACCCCCGTCTTTTCTAATCAATACTCGCAACGTTCAGCTTGTTTCGTCTGGGTTTCTGCAAGATTTCTTGCTGAATTCAGGCGGTTCCTGCTGGTTCGTTGCCGGTTTTGTTTAGTGCCGTTGGCGAAGAAACGAGATTATGCACGAACTATTTTGGGCGTGCAAGTCGATTGGGCGCAAAAATGAAAAAAGTTGCGGAAAGGTTTCCGTGATGGCTGAGCGGCCAGTCGTTTCGCGCCTCGTTGGCCATCCCTATCGGTCACTCAGATTGCTCGTTCATCATTCAAGCATTGACCGATGCGATTCAGCCGTGTCGGCGAGGCGCGCGGTGCTATCGTGGCCTTGCGGCAGATACGGCGCAATCGCGCCGGCGCAGGAGCATTTCACGCATGGGCACAAGCACATCCTTTCCTACCCGTTCCCTTGGCCGGACCGGCATGTCGATCACTCGCATCGGGCTGGGCGCCTGGGCCATGGGAGGCAATGGCTGGGCGGTGGGCTGGGGGCCGCAGGATGATGCCGATTCCGTCGGCGCGATCCGGCTGGCGGTGGACCGGGGCATCAACTGGATCGACACTGCGGCGGTCTATGGCCTGGGTCATTCCGAAGAGATCGTGCGCCGCGCGCTGGCGCAGATGGCGCCGTCCGAGCGCCCCTACGTGTTCACCAAGTGCGGCCTGACCTGGTCCGACGCGCAGCCGCAGGCCACGCCACGGCGCATCGGCGCGCCGGCAAGCATCCGGCGCGAGGTCGAGGATTCGCTGCGCCGTCTGGGCGTGGAGCGGATCGATCTCTATCAAATGCATTGGCCTGCGGGTGACGGCACGTCTCTGGACGCCTACTGGGAGACCTTGCTGGCGCTCAAGCGCGAGGGCAAGGTCGGTGCGGTGGGATTGTCGAACCACAACCTCGCCCAGTTGCAGGACGCGGAGGCGCTGGGGCATGTGGACAGCCTGCAGCCGCCATTTTCGGCGATCCAGCGCAGCGCGGCCGCCGACCTGATTCCCTGGTGCGAGGCGCACGGCACCGGCGTCATCGTCTACAGCCCGATGCAGTCCGGCCTGTTGAGCGGCGGATTCAGCGAGGCGCGCGCGGCCAGCCTGCCCGCCGACGACTGGCGTTCGCGCCATGCCGAGTTCCGGGCGCCCGCGTTGCAACGCAATCTGGCATTGGCGCAGGCTTTCCGGCCGGTCGCCGAGCGTCACGGGGCGACGGTCGCCGCCGCCGCGGTGGCCTGGACCCTGGCCTGGCAGGGCGTGACCGGCGCGATCGTCGGCGCGCGCAACGCGGCGCAGGTGGATGCCTTGCTGGGCGCCGCCGAACTTGAGCTGGATGACGAGGATATGGCGCGCATCGCCGATGCGATCGAACGGACGGGCGCGGGCCAGGGGCCGTCGCGTCCGTCAGGAGACCAGTCGGCCTTGCCCGAGGATCTGTTCAGCTAGGATTGGTCGACGCTGGAAAGGTCCCGGATCCTGCGAAGC
>NZ_JCBANG010000157.1:0-7019 GCF_059760905.1 Achromobacter sp. 1011811831 | reverse complement strand
TCGTATGCGTGCTTGCCGCCATGCCGCCCGAGGGGCGCGCGGCGTGTGTCGGCTTATCGGGAGGCCGCGCGGGCCGAGGCCACCATGTGGTCGTCCAGGCGGCGGGCGCCGTTGTAGCGCTTGGCCCAGTAGGCCATGGTCATGTTCTCGACGCGGACCACGCCGCCGGCGCTGGGGGAGTGGACGAAGCGGTCGTCACCCAGGTAGATGCCTACGTGCGAATAGCGGCGGCCCAGTGTGTTGAAGAAGACCAGATCGCCGGCCTTGAGCTCGTTCTTGTTGATCGAGGTGCCGTGCTGGGCGATCTCGGCGGCGTTGCGGGGCAGTTTCAGGCCGAGCGAACGCTGGGCGGTGTACGAAACCAGGCCGCTGCAATCGAAACCGGTGTCGGGGGAGTTGCCGCCGAAGCGATAGCGGATGCCCAGGTAGGTCAGGGCTTCGCTGACCAGGGCGTTGTCGCTGTCCACGCCGGTCTGGGCCTGCTGGCGGCGTTCGCGCTTGAACTTCTGCACCACCAGCATGCCGATGGGATCATCGGCGGTGGCGACCCATTCCATCTCGTAGGGATCGATCTCGGACGTATGGGCGGTTGACTTCTGATTGGTGCTTGCACAACCCGCCAAACCCGCGACGCATGCCGCCAAGGCCAGCAACCGGATACGTCGGATTGCCTGGCCAGTGGATGAATTGAGTCGCGAGCTTACGGAGTGTCGATGCATTCGCCTGGGGAAGATGCACTGCGTTTAGCGTCGATTGCGCGCAAAAGCGCGGAAATCGGCTGATAAATACAGCGAATCAACGTTATGTTGTCTACAACTTCGCGGGGATTCTACCAAACTTTTAAGACTGGTTCGTTACTGTAACCAGCCCGGCGCCCGTGCGGCGTAGACGCGTGGCAGAATTTTTTGACCTGCGGCAAGCCTCGTGCAAGGTTTGCCCACCAGAATGACCTAAAAGCTTGAAGCAAAAAGCAATCAGCCAAAAGGCGTATGCACGATAACAGGAGACAACCATGCAAAAAACCAGGGATTTCCATTACCGATCGATACACGACCGGGACGCTTTCTGGCGCGAGCAGGCCGGCCGGGTGCATTGGGAAACGCCGTTCGAGTCCGTGCTGGACTTCTCCCGGCCGCCCTTCGCCAAGTGGTTCGTGGGCGGCAAGACCAATCTCTGTTACAACGCCGTGGACCGGTGGCTGCCCACGCAGGCGGAAGATCCGGCGCTGATCTGGGTGTCCACCGAGGTGGACCGCGAACGGGTCTATACGCGTCAGGACGTCTATGAAGAGGTCAACGCCGCCGCCGCCATGCTCAAGGAACTGGGCGTGGGACGCGGCGACCGCGTCCTGCTGTACATGCCGATGGTGCCGGAGGCGGTCTTCACCATGCTGGCCTGCGCCCGCATCGGCGCGGTGCATTCGGTGGTGTTCGGCGGCTTTGCCTCGGTCAACCTGGCGCAGCGCATCGACGATGCCGCGCCCAAGGTGATCGTGTGCACCGACGGTGGTTCGCGCGCGGGCAAGGTCGTGCCCTACAAGCCGCTGCTGGACCGGGCCTTGGGCCTGTGCAAGACGCCGCCGGCCTCCGTGGTGGTGTTCGACCGTGGGCTGGCGCCCTTCGAGCCGGTGGCGGGGCGCGACCTGGACTACGCCACGCTGCGCGCCCGGCACCAGGGCGCGCGGGTGCCGGTGGCCTGGCTGGAGTCGTCCGAACCCAGCTATATCCTGTATACCTCAGGCACGACCGGCAAGCCCAAGGGCGTGCAGCGTGACACCGGCGGCTATGCCGTGGCGCTGGCGTCTTCCATGGAGTACCTGTTCAACGGCAAGCCGGGCGACACGTATTTCTGCACCAGCGACATCGGCTGGGTGGTGGGGCACTCCTACATCATCTACGGCCCGCTGATCGGCGGCCAGGCCACCATCCTGTATGAAGGCACGCCGGTGCGGCCGGACGGCGCCATCCTGTGGAAGCTGGTGGAGCAGTACCGGGTCAACACGTTGTTCTCGGCGCCGACCGCGGTGCGCGTGCTCAAGCGCCAGGATCCGGCCCTGCTGAAAAAGCACGACCTGTCCTCGCTGCGCGCCGTATACCTGGCCGGCGAACCGCTGGACGAGCCCACCGCGCAATGGATCTCCCAGGGCCTGGGCAAGCCCATCATCGACAACTACTGGCAGACGGAATCGGGCTGGCCGATCCTGTCGGCCCAGCCCGGCGTGGAAAGCGTGCCGACGCGTTTCGGCAGTCCCTCGTTCCCGGTGTATGGCTTTGACGCCCGCATCGTCAGCGAGACCACCGGCGAGGATCTCGGTCCTGACCAGAAGGGCGTGGTCGCCATCATGCCGCCCTTGCCGCCGGGCGCGATGTCCACGATCTGGGGCGACGACGAGCGCTTCGTCCAGACCTATTTCACGTCCATCCCCGGCCGCCAGGCCTATTCGACCTTCGACTGGGGGCTGGTGGACGAGGACGGCTACTGGTTCATCCTGGGCCGCACCGACGACGTCATCAACGTGGCCGGCCATCGCCTGGGCACGCGCGAGATCGAGGAATCGGTCAACAGCCACGCGGCCATCGCCGAGTGCGCCGTGGTCGGCGTGGCCGACGCGCTCAAGGGGCAGGTGGCCATGGCCTTCGCCGTGCTGAAGAATCCCGCCGGCGCCGAGACGCAGGAGGGCGCGCGGCAACTGGAAGGCGATATCATGCGGCTGGTGGAAGATCAGCTGGGAGCCGTGGCGAAGCCGGCCAGGATCCGGTTCGTGGGCGCGCTGCCCAAGACCCGGTCGGGCAAGGTGCTGCGGCGCGCGATCGTCGCCGTGTGCGAGGGACGCGATCCCGGAGACCTGACCACCATAGAAGATCCCACCGCCCTGGAACAGATTAAGGAATCGCTGCAATGAACACCAAACCCGTGCTGAGCGCCGAAGACGTCAAGAAGATCCTGGCCGCGGCCGAAGCCCATGCCCTGCAGAACAAGTGGGCGGTGACCATCGCCGTGTCGGACGACGGCGGTCACCTGCTGGGCATGCTGCGCCTGGACGGGGCGGCGCCGATCTCCTCGCACATCGCGCCGGCCAAGGCCAAGACCGCCGCGCTGGGCCGCCGCGAGTCGCGCGCGTATGAAGAGATCATCAACAACGGTCGTTATTCCTTCCTGTCGGCTCCGCTGCTCGAAGGCATGCTGGAAGGCGGCGTGCCGGTCATGGCCGATGGCCATGTGGTCGGCGCCGTTGGCGTGTCGGGCGTGAAGTCCAGCGAGGACGCCCAGATCGCCCAGGCCGGCATCGCCGCCCTGGGACTATGAGCGACAGCCGCAATACGGAGCCGCCGCAAGGCGGTTCCGGCGCCGTGGACGCGGGGGGCGACAGCCTCCTGAATCCCGGCGTGGCCAAGCGCGAGGTCTGGGCCTGGGCCATGTATGACTTCGCCAATTCCGGCTACACCACCGTCATCCTCACGGCGGTGTTCAGCACCTATTTCGTCGGCGTGGTGGGCGCGCGCGCGTCCTGGGCCACGCTGGCCTGGACGGCGGCGCTGTCGCTGTCCTACCTGCTCATCATGCTGACCATGCCCACGCTGGGCGCCCGCGCCGACGCGCGCGCGGCCAAGCGGCGGCTGCTGTTCGCCAGCACCGTCGGCTGCGTCGGCGCCACGCTGGCGCTGACCCAGGCCGGGCCGGGCGATGTCTGGCTGGCGCTGGTCGCCATCGTCATTTCGAACTACTGCTATTGCGTGGGCGAATCCGTGGTCGCGGCGTTCCTGCCGGAACTGGCCAGGCCCGCCGCGCTGGGGCGCGTGTCGGGCTGGGGCTGGAGCTTCGGCTATTGCGGCGGCATGCTGACGCTGGGACTGTCGCTGGTCGTGGTGACGCAGGCCGAGGCCCGTGGCATGACCGCCGAGCATTTCGTGCCCTGGGTCATCGTGGTCACCTGCTCGGTGTTCGCGCTGGCCGCCCTGCCGTCCTTCTTCCTGCTGCGCGAGCGCGCGCGTCCGGGCCAGGCGCAGCCCGCCATGGACCTGCTGCGGCGCCTAGCCTATGCCTGGCGCGAGACGGGCACGCACTTTCCCGAGTTCCGCCGGTTGCTGATGTGCATCGCCTGCTATCAGGCCGGCATCTCGGTGGTGATCACGCTGGCGGCGGTATACGCCTCGGAAGTGATGGGCTTCACCACGCCGCAGATCATGCTGCTGGTCTTCACCGTGAACATCGGCGCCGCGGCCGGCGCCTTCTCGTTCGGCTATGTGCAGGATCGCATCGGCCACAAGCGCGCGCTGGCCATCACGCTGTGCGGCTGGATCCTGATGGTGCTGGTGGCCTACGCCGCCGTGACCGCGCCGGTGTTCTGGGTCGCGGCCACGCTGGCCGGCCTGTGCATGGGCACCACGCAGAGCGCGGGCCGGGCCATGACGGGGGCGCTGGCGCCGGCCGGCCGCCTGGCGGAATTCTTTTCGCTGTGGACCTTCGCCGTGCAGCTGGCCGCCGTGATCGGGCCGCTGACCTACGGTCTGGTGACCTGGGCCACCGATGGCAACCATCGGCTCGCCATCCTGGTGACCGGGCTGTTCTTCGTCGGCGGCCTGGCGCTGCTGTCGCGCGTGGACATGGCGCGCGGCCTGGCGCGCCGGGAGCAGGGCGCCGCCGCCTGAGCGACGTCAGTCGCGCCACATCGGGGCGCCGCGGCTGCTATCCTTACGAACTGTGCCCGGCGATGCCGCCGGGCACAGTTGCGCATAAGCTGTCGCTTGTCGATGCCGCCAGTCCTTTTCGCACTCCCCGCCTCGCGCATTCGCGGCCACGATGGTCCGGGCGCGAGTTCCGGCCCGCATTTTGCGTAAGGTGCCCGTAAGAGCGTGGCGATACGGTTGCGGGTGAGTAGAAAAAGAGCAGCATCAACAACAGAATCACCGATTGGAGACAAAAATCATGTCGAATGCCATTGAGTCCGTCCTGGTGGAAACCCGGGTCTTTCCGCCGCCCGAGCGCGCTTCGCAAGGCGCCTCGATTCCGAGCATGGACGCCTACAAGGAATTGTGCGCCCAGGTCGAGAACGACTTTGACGGATTCTGGGCCGGCCAGGCCCGCGCCAACCTGAAGTGGACCAAGCCCTTCACCCAGGTGCTGGATGAATCCGACGCCCCGTTCTACCGCTGGTTCGGCGACGGCGAGCTCAACGTCTCGGCCAACTGTCTGGACGTGCACCTGACCAATGGCAACGCCGACAAGACCGCGATCATCTTCGAAGCCGACGACGGCAAGGTCGACCGCGTCACCTACCGCGAACTGCTGGCCCGCGTGTGCCGCTTCGCCAATGGCCTGGCCAAGCTGGGCTACAAGAAGGGCGACCGCGCCATCATCTATATGCCCATGTCGATCGAGGCGGTGGTCGCGATGCAGGCCTGCGCGCGCCTGGGCGTGACGCACTCCGTGGTGTTCGGCGGCTTCTCGGCCAAGAGCCTGCAGGAACGTATCGGCGACGTGGGCGCCACGCTGGTCATCACGGCCGACGAGCAGGTGCGCGGCGGCAAGGTCATCCCGCTCAAGCCGGCGGTCGAGGAAGCCATTGCCATGGGCGGCTGCGAGGCCGTCACCAAGGTGATCGTGTACCGCCGCACGGGCGGCAAGGTGCAATGGACCGAAGGCCGCGACCTGTGGATGCACGACGTCGAGGCCGGCCAGCCCGACACCTGCGAGCCGGTGCCGGTCAACGCCGAGCATCCGCTGTTCATCCTTTACACCTCGGGTTCCACCGGCAAGCCCAAGGGCGTGCAGCATTCGTCGGCGGGCTACCTGCTGTGGGCGCTGCTGACCGTCAAGTGGACCTTCGACGCACGCAAGGACGACGTCTACTGGTGCACGGCCGACGTGGGCTGGGTCACGGGCCACACCTACATCACCTACGGCCCGCTGGCCGCCGGCCTGACCCAGGTCGTGTTCGAGGGCGTGCCCACGTACCCGAACGCCGGCCGCTTCTGGGACATGATCGCGCGCCACAAGGTCACCACCTTCTACACCGCGCCGACCGCCATCCGTTCGCTGATCAAGGCCGCCGAAGCCACGCCCGAGGCCCATCCGCGCAACTACGACCTGGATTCGCTGCGCATCCTGGGCACGGTGGGCGAGCCCATCAATCCCGAAGCCTGGATGTGGTATCACAAGCAGATCGGCCGCGAGCGTTGCCCCATCGTCGACACCTGGTGGCAGACCGAGACCGGGGGCCACATGATCACGCCGCTGCCGGGCGCCACGCCGGCCAAGCCCGGCTCCTGCACGCTGCCGCTGCCGGGCATCGCCGCCGCCATCGTCGATGAGACCGGCGCCGATGTCGCTCAAGGCAACGGCGGCTTCCTGGTCATCAAGCGCCCCTGGCCCGCGATGATCCGCAACATCTGGGGCGACCCCGAGCGCTTCAAGAAGAGCTACTTCCCGTCCGAGCTGCGCGGCTACTACCTGGCGGGCGACGGCGCTCAGCGCGACGCCGATGGCTATTTCTGGATCATGGGCCGCATCGACGACGTGCTGAACGTCTCGGGCCACCGCCTGGGCACGATGGAAGTCGAGTCGGCGTTGGTGGCGCATGAACTGGTCGCCGAGGCCGCGGTGGTGGGCCGTCCCGACGACACCACCGGCGAAGCCGTGGTGGCCTTCGTGGTGCTCAAGCGCGCGCGGCCCGAGGGCGAAGAGGCGCAGGCCATCGCCAAGCAGCTGCGCGACTGGGTGGCCAAGGAGATCGGCCCCATCGCCAAGCCCAAGGACATCCGCTTCGGCGATAACCTGCCCAAGACGCGTTCCGGCAAGATCATGCGCCGCCTGCTGCGCGTGGTCGCCAAGGGCGAGGAAATCACCCAGGACGTGTCCACGCTGGAAAACCCCGCCATCCTGGATCAACTGGCCAAGTCGCTGTAGATCCGATGCCTTCCGATCCCGCCCGCCGCCCGTCCGCATCGTGGACGAAACGGCGGGCAGGCACGGCGCCCCCCGCCGCGCGGCGGGAGCATAATGGCAGACGCCCGTAACGG
>NZ_JCBANG010000156.1:0-7277 GCF_059760905.1 Achromobacter sp. 1011811831 | reverse complement strand
GTGCCGCGCCACCCCCACGTGCAGACTGGCTTTGCGGGCGGCAGAGTGCCGAGCCCTTTTGTCTTGCCTTCCGCCTTTGCCCCTCGCTCCCGCTCCGGGCATCGGCGGTCCGGCGGCGCTGCCGCACGAGCAGCCAGCCCGCCGGCGAACACGCCAATGGCCGCAGGCCAGGCGCGTTCGAGGCAAGACGCCTGCACGTTGGGCGGCTGCGCCGAAGGCAGCGCGAAGTGCGGTGCGAATGCACCCGCACTGCACGCGCGACGACACGGCGACGAACAGTAGAACGACATGCCCGATGGCACGATGAGAGGCGCGGCAAAGTGCAGCGAATCGGCGGCCATCATGGACGTGTCTCCAGCCAGATCGGATGCGCAACGCCGATCACGGCGAACGCGCTGACCGGCCCGAAATAGCGGCTGTCGAACGACGCCGGGTTGGTCGCGCTCAACAGGAACAGTTCGCCCGGTTGGAGACGGCGGCAAAGCTGCAAGGATGGCAGCGGCCGGCCCAGCCGGTCGGCAGGCAGGGCGGCGGCCACCGGCACGCCGTCGATGCGAACCTGGCCGGCGACGATGCAAACGTGTTGTGGCGCGACTGCGCCCACACGTTTGAGCAGCGGAACGCGGGTCGGCAGGTAGCCGCGCTGCGCAGCCAGCATGGCGGCCCTGTCGGGCAGCGGCATCAGCACGATGCTGTCCACGGACAGCGGACGTGGCCGCGAGGCGGTGCGCGGGTCGAACGGTTCGATGCGATACCAACCGACCGCCACGCTGTCGGACGGGTTGTAGGCCATTCGCGGCAGGGGCTGCACGAACGCCGCCCAGGCCAGCGCAGCGAGGCCGACGGTGGCGAAGCCTGCCAGCACGAGGCGAGCGCGCAGGCGCGAGCGAGGATGCGGCACGGGGCCGGTCGTGGAAATCGTGGTCATGGCAATGCCCTCCCGGCCAGCCAGGCGGCGTGCCGTTCTGCGGTGTATGTGGGTAGCGCCGAGCGCGCTGCGAGCCGGTTCGCGAGCGTGCGCCAGTACGCGGGCGATGTGTCTGCGGCTGCGATGCCCAGCGCCTCGATGCCGTCGATGCGTTCCAGCACGGCGCGCACGTTGGCATCGCCTTCGGCGTGCAGCAGCAGACGCGCGCCCGGCTGCACGCCGGGGATGCGCTGCACGGCGTCCAGCGGCGTGGCGGTCTGCATCACCATGAGCTGCCAGCGGATCGTGCCGTAGTCGTTGGCCTGCCAACGGATGCGGCACAGAACCGCGTTCGGCAGGAACACGGCGCAGCGCCGCCAGCGGTCGAGCTGGAGCGTGCGCGCCGGTTCGCCGAAGCGCAGGTAGAGCTTGAAGCGCGGTTCGATGTAGGCCAGCGCCACGCGCGTCAGCGGCACGTTGCCGGCCTGGCCGGCGAGTGTCGAAGGCGCCGGCGGCGGCGCAGCCGTGGGCGCACTTGCTTTGGGGGTGTGGGCGGTCGAAGCGGATGCGTTCACGGCGTGCCCTCCGGGGGAAACTCCCGCTCCAGCAGGTCGCGCAGCAGTTCGGCTACGGTCACGCCTCGCGTGAAGGCCGACACCTTGATGCGCGCCCGCATGGCGGGCGTGATGTCGAGCGTCAGTCGAGCGGTGTAGAGGTCGCCTTTCTGCACGGCATCTGCGTCGCCCTGGCGAATCCACGCTTCGGCGTGCGGATTCGCTGGGGGACGCGCACCGATGCCGACGCGCTTGCTGCGTGGTGGTGGCTTCCCAGTCATGTCGGCCACCGCAGCAGTTCGTCGGTGAGCGCGGCGATCTCGCGGGCAGCGGCGCTGTCGGGCGCGGTTTCGCGGGCGAGCCGGCCAGCGGCTACGCTGTCGGCAAAGACGATGCGCTGGTGGATCTCCGAGCGCAGCGCGGGCAGCGGCTGTTCGGCCAGCGATTGCCGTGCCTCCCTGCCGATGATGGTGGTGCTGACGCGCCGGTTGATGACGAAGGCCGCGCGCAGCGCTGGCCGGAACACCTGTGCTTCGCGGATCAGTGCGACCATCTCGGCAGAAGCCCATACGTCGTAGGGGCTGGGCTGCACGGGGATCAGCACGCGCTCGGCCGCCAGCAGCGCGGAACGCGCGAGGGCGGCGATGCGCGGCGGGCCGTCGATGATGATGTGATCGGCCCGCCTGGCGAGTTCTGGCGCTTCCTGATGCAGCGTTTCGCGGGCAAGGCCCACGGCGCTGAACAGACGGGGCAGGCCCTGCTGGCTACGCCGCTGCGTCCAGTCGAGCGATGACCCCTGCGGGTCGGCATCCAGCAGGATGACATGCAGGCCGCGCATCGCCAGTTCGCCGGCGATGTGCGTGGCGAGCGTGGTCTTGCCGACGCCGCCTTTCTGGTTGAGAAACGCGAAGATCATGGCGCGGCCCTCCGAGCTGGAAAGCCGGCCTGGCCGTGCCGTTTCGTGGTTGTCCACCGAAACGGCGCGCTTCTACTAAAAGTTATGTATTTCTTGTTAGGTAAGTTAGAGGGAACGCAAACCCGCGCCGTTGTTGGCTTTCCGGCGTTTTCGTACTCCTGATAGCACGAGGGTCGTACTCCTGATAGCACGATACCCGGTACTCCTGATAGCACGAGGCCGTCCACAGGTTCTCCCGCAGTTATCCCCGTGCCGCGTGCGGCACGGGCCGGAAGGTCAGCAGCTCGGTGTTGTCGTCCGGCATCCGCTCGATGCCGAGGACGTAGCCGGGCAACGACTGCCGCGCCACCAGGGCGCGCACGTCGTAGGCGAAGTCCGAGAAGCGGGCCGCGCTGCCGGATTTGCGGTACAGGTGTCGGAAGTCGAATTGCCAGCCGTGCTCCTGCCGCCCGCCATGCTTGCGCACCAGGCGGTACAGCCAGCGTTCGATACCGCCCTTCAAGCGGAAATAGGCCGGGTCGATGGTCAGCACCAGGGCGGCGTCGAGCACGCCGGCATAGAACCAGTCCGGCAAGATCAGCTCGATGCCCAGCGGGGTGCCGCTGGCGTCGGCGAGTTCCTTCCACTCGTTGATCCACGAGAAGCGATGCAAGCGCCTTCCCGTGGTTTCGCGGATGGACGTGGCCACCGTGGTCGATTGCAGCCGGTCGAGGGCGGCCTTCAGGCGCTGGTAGTCGTTGAGGGACGTGCCGCGCCCGATGAAGCGCAAAATCTCGTAAGGCGTGGCGCGTATCCAGCGCGACGGGCGCAGGCCCGCGTCGCGCGCCTCCACGATCTGCGAGGCGGCCCATATCAGCACGTCGGCATCCCATATCGTTGCGATGCCGTGCTCCTGCGTGCCTTCCACGCGAATGGTGACGTTCCCGCTGCGGAAGTCGATCGGCGCCGTGCGCCGCGACTTGGCAAGCGAGAAGAACGGAAAGGCCATCAAGTCCTGGGAATCGCGTGGCGCCATGTCGCCCGGCAGCGCGCGGAACAGATCGAGCTGTTCGCGCTGCGGCAAGGCTTGCCCTGGCGGGCTGGACATGGCGAAGGCCACCCACGCGCCGACGATCAGCGGCCATCACGGTAGTCGCCCGCGTGGCGCTCGGCGTATTCGGGATCGGACGTGGCCTCGTAGCTGCGCTGGTCGGCCCAGGCATCGAGGTCGGACACCGCGTACATGACGCGGCGGCCGAACTTGCGGAACTTGGGGCCGCCGCCGATCACCCGCTGCTTCTCCAGCGTGCGCGGCGACAGCCGCAGGTAGTCGGCGGCTTCGTCGTTTGTCAGGTAGCGTTGAGGCTGCGAGGTCGCAGTGACGGCAGCGGCGGCAGGCCGCGAGGGAGCAGGTCGCATGGGATGTACCTCCATCAAGCCCGGCCACACCACGCGGCCGGATAGAGGCACTCTCAAGAAAGCAAGGCTTCTTGCTAAGGGACGATTCGCACGGGTCGAGAAACGTCCCCCCTAATGCGACGGGAACATTGGAAGCTGCGCTAGTCGGCGGTAGCCGCCGTGCATCAGCTCATCGCCGCGGCGTACCAGCCGCCGTACGCGGGCACGCAATGCACTGTCTTTGTGCCAGTCGGCCGCGACGGCATCCGCGCCGAACAGACCTTCGCCCACCTCGCGCAAGGAGGCTCCCGCGAGGGTCGCGTCGAGCGCTTGCAAGGTATGCAGTTCCAGCAGCGCGGCGGGCGTGGGGCGGGAGCGGGCTGTTGCCACAGGCGTGGCCACGGTTGCGGCAGATAGCGCATCCAGCTTCGCAGCGAGCGTGCGGTAGCGCGCACAGGGCGTGGCGCAGGCGCGTGTGGCGTAGAGATAGGCCGAACCATCTTCCAGGTCGGGTGCGAGTGCCAGCCGAACGCAGCAGCCTGGCCAATGCGATACGAGCACCAGGCGCTTGCCGTCGTGGGTCAGTTGCTTGCGCCCAGGAATGCGCCAGAACTCGAAGGTATGCGCATCGGGTGGTGGGTCGGCGTCGGGGTATAGCTGCACCACGGCATCGTGATCGGGGAACCAAGCAGGATGTGCGTCGCGCGCATCCAGGCCGGGATCTTCCAGCAGGCGCAGGCCCCAGGCCTGCGCCGCATCAGGCTTGCGACGCCGGCGTAGCCAGTCGCGCCGGTAGCTTGGATTCCTGCGCAAATACTCCCAAGCCAGCGCTGGGCCATCGAGGTGCAGCGTGTAGAGATACGCGGCCGTGGGATACCAGTGTTGGCTGCTGCGGTCAGTCATGGCGAAACCTCCCTGTTTCTGGGAACGTCGCCACAATTCCGCTGTGCGGGAGCTATCGAATCGCCATCAAGTGGTCATCAAACTCGGGTTACGCTTTAACTGCTGGTGTCAAGACAGATTCGCTCCAGTGCATTGCCGAAATCGTCTAAATGCGACGACTGCACCGCCCGGAAATGGGGTGCAGCATTGAACACCGTGCCGAATCTCGCGCCTGGCATCATGACTGTTTTGGTCAGGAGCGCACCACCCTGGTGCAAGCATGCGGATCAAGACTTGCCAGGTCTTGGCTAAGACCGAAATAGTCACAATGCGATACTTTTTGCCTGGTCGCGCTGGAATGCGTCAATCGGTGATCGAACCGTTTTCCTGAGCCAGTCGAACGTATTCCGACAGCGGCCGCGTCGGCTGGAAATACCGATCTCGTATCACGGGCTGCTTGAGCGGCCCGACGATGGACGCCAGATCGGACAGCTTCACCGTCGCCAGGGCAGGCATCCCGATCCCGAGGTCGATCAGGCCGTAGGCCGTATCGCCATCGGTCGGATCGAGCGCGGCCAATAGCCAGGTCGCATGTGCGTCCGGTGTGAACAGGCGCACCACGGGCAGCGGGTCACATTCCTGGCCTGCGGCGCGGGTGAGGCCGTGGGCCAGTAGGTGCACCCGGTCTTCCTCGGTGACAAGCGTGGTCAAGGCCGCGCCCCTTCCACGAACACACGCAATCGCCGAGGCGCATCTGTGCCTGCGGACGGATGCACGTATGCGCAAGCGCACGAAGCCGCAAAAGCGGAGAGGCACGAAGGCGTATTGGTGGAAGTCAGGAAAGACACGGATGCGGTTCCCTGGGTCTGAGGAAATCCGCAGATGCGGATCTCCGTAAAAGCACGGAAAAGGAAAACATCACCACCAAATGAACACTATAGATTGTAGTCCTATAGGGCGCAATGGGCTGTCATCTTGGTTTTTTGGGGAAACCATAGGTGGCAGCGAAGAACTCATTGGCAGCGGCGATTCGGACGGTAAGGAAGGCGCGTGGTTTGAGCCAGGAAGCGTTCTCCAACGTGTCCAGTCGCACCTACATGAGCACGCTGGAGCGCGACCTGAAAAGCCCAACCATCCAGAAGCTGGCCGATCTGTGCGAGGTCATGGAAGTGCATCCGCTCACGCTGCTCACATTGGCTTATGCCGGTGACAGCACCCGCGAAGCTGATGAATTGCTGGCACAGGTGCGCCAGGAACTCAGGGCGATATTGGAAGAGCCCGACACGCCTTAGCGCGTTGGCGTGTGGTACTGAATTGCAGCAAGCGGAGCGCGCAGCGCCGCAGGCGCGAAGGCGTGAGGGATTGAAGCCGGATGGCCGTGACGGCTTGCCGGCACGGGGCGAAGCCCGAAAGCCCGGCGGCGCTTACAGCGCCGACACGCCACACACCGCTCGTTGACACGGATTGCGAGCCACAAGGCACGCATGCAGGCCCGCCGTGACGGGCGTATCCAGCACGCGGCAGCAGCAGAAATCCTGCGCGTGCGGTGCTGCGATCAGCAGCATCGCGCCCCGCCGCAGTGGGCGGGACGCGGTAAGCGGCTGTCAGGCCGCCTTCGGCTTGTTGCGCGACCAGATCAGGTCGTGCGTGCCGTCCTCGTTCTCGATCAGGCGGGCATAGACCGTCGCCGGGAACGAAGGGTCGTCGATGGATACGGACAGGTATTCCCGCCCGGCCTCGCTGGTCTTCTTCCACGCTGCGCCGACTTCGTGGCCAGCCGCTTGCAGGTGGAAGTCGGGGGCGTTCTCGGTGTCGCCCTTGTCGTTGGGAACCAGCTTGACCTTGACGTTGAGCGTCAGGGTGCGAAGCGTGCCGGTGAAGCCGTCTTTCTCTGCGGTGAAGGTGCCGATGTTAGCCATGATGTTTCTCCTTTCGGGTTGAACAAGGTCGCGCCAGTGCGTCCTTGTTGTGATCCGGCCGGCGGGGGATGGGCTGGTCGCACCGCACAGCGGTCGCAACAACGTGGAGAACCTGGAAGCGAAAAGAATTTGTCCCGCGAGGAATGCGCGCAGCGCAGGGGAAATTGTTTTCGCTGCAAGGTTGCGGCCATCAAGCACAAGGCGCAGCCGCGCCACCGCCAGGATTCACAACAAGACAAGGACGCACAGGCCGCCCGCTCCCGAATGGAGACGTGGCCAACTCGGCATCCCCGCGTGACGGCTGCACCGGCTTGCGCCCTGACGCGGGCCAGGTCAATGCCCCGACGACAAGGCCAGAGCGCCCCTGCCGCAGCTCACGGCCACATACTGAGGCGTGGTGTGGAAGCTCCATAGAAGCGAGGCTGGGCGGCGTGTCGGTGAACCGTCTTTCGTGACGTACAGACAACGAACCGCCAGCGTCGGGGACGGCACGCTTTCGTGCAACCTGCCGCAGCAAGCCGGGGCGTAGCCACACCAGCCCCGCCCATTGCGGCGGGGCTCGGTCGAAACGTTTGCGGCGCGATGCGCCGCCACACATGCTGGCTTCGTGGATTTCCCCCCCGAGCGCCCCTGTGCGTCTGGCTCTTATACACATCACCGCGACCACGAGACGCCAAATGGAATCTCGTATGCCGTCTTCTGCTTGAAAAAAAAAAAAAACA
>NZ_JCBANG010000155.1:0-7361 GCF_059760905.1 Achromobacter sp. 1011811831 | reverse complement strand
TGCTTGAAGCGCGCCGCCTTGCGGGCGGCGCGCAGCCGGCCCGCCGGCGCCTTACCGGCCGGCCATGGCCACGCGGTTGCGGCCGGCCTCCTTGGCGCGATAGACGGCCGCATCCGCGGCTTCGACCAGGCTGGCAGCCGCCTGCCCTGGCTCGGGCAGCGCCGACGCCACCCCGATGCTCAGCGTGACGATGCCCCCGTCATTGTCCTGGTGCGGCAGCCGCAAGGCGGCGACCGACTTGCGCAAGCGTTCGGCGATGACGGCGGCCTGCCGCCCTTCCGTGCGCGGCAGCAGCAGCACGAACTCTTCCCCGCCATACCGCGCCGCCAGGTCGCGCGGCCGCCGCGCCTTCTGGCGGATGGCCTGGGCCAGCCGCCTCAACAGCGCGTCACCCTCCTGGTGCCCATAGCGATCGTTGTAGCGCTTGAAGTGGTCCGCATCCACGAACAGCAGGGACAATGGCGCGCGCTCGCGCAGCGCGCTTTGCCACTCGCGCTCGAGCACCTCGTCGAACAGCCTGCGGTTGGAAATGCCCGTCAGGCCGTCGGTATGCGCCTGCGCCTCCAGCCTGCGCTCGACCTCGCCGCGCCGCGCCATTTCGCGGCGATACAACCACATCAGCGCCAGCACCGCCGCCGACAGGGCGATGGTGACGGGCACGATCAGCATCGCCCGGCGCACCCAGGGTTGCAGCACCTCGTCCACGGCCAGCGCCACGGCGACCACCACGGGTGTGCCTGCCACACTGTCGAATGTATAGAGGCGACGCACGCCGTCCGGCGACAGGATGCCGACAAAAGCGCCCTCCCGCCGGATCAGGAATTGCTGGAAGGCCGGCGACATGGCGAGGTCGTCGCCCAGGTCGCTCATGGAATACGGATCGCGCGCCAGCACCGCGCCGTCGTTGCGGAACACGGTAATGACATCGCGCTCGCCGATCGACAGGCCCGCAAAGCGGTCGCGGAAATACGCCAGGCGCAGCGTGCCCACGACCACGCCGGCGAAGCTGCCATCGGGATTGGACAGCCGCCGGCTGACGGCCAGGCTCTCGTCGCCGCCGCGCAGGCGGCTGCGGTAGGGACGGCTGAGATACATGCCCACGTCGTCGGCGTCGCGATGGACCCGGAAGAAATCGCGATCGGCGAAGCTGGTCAGGGGCGGCGCGATGGAGGCGGAGTCGTAGCGGACCAGGCCGTCGCGGTCCAGCACCAGGATGGTGCCCAGGTACTCGGCCGAGGCGGAGCGGTCGAACAGGAAACGATGCAGCGTCTGCGGCGCCAGCAGCGCCACGCCCGGCTCGTGCAGCCGTTCGATCACGCCCTGCAAGGACAGGTCGTAGACGTGGAGCGTGCGGCCAATGGCGCCGGCCAGCCCGTCGGCCAGATTGCGCGACGCCACGTAGGCCGCGTCCCAGGTGCCACGCCGGTCGGCCCACAGCAAGGCCGCCGCGGCCACGCAAATGCCCACCGCGACCAGCGCGGCCAAGGAGTACAAGGCGCGGTGCACATAGCCGTGGGGCTTCAAGACGGCGCTCCTTCGCGGCGGCCCGGGGCCGGATTCATATCCTGTAAAGCAGCAGCCAGATAATGCCGGGCCATGTGAAGCCGCGCAAGCTGCGGCGACATATGGTGTAAACACACCGTGAATACGTGACGCGGGCGCTTGCCGTATGATGCGCCCGCGGCCGTCCCCGGCTACCATGGCGCAATGCTGGCCGCGTGCATGGACCGAGCCGAATTGAACCGGACCCGCGGCCGCCTCCGAGACACCATGGAAAAAAAGGATCGGATCTACAGCTTGCCCGCATGGCGCATGACGAAGTGGCTGGTCAAGCCCGGCCGCAACGTGCCCGCCGATATCCAGGTCGCCCTGCTGGGCGGCCTGTTCGGATCCCTGCCGATATTCTTCGGCGGCATCATCAATACGCTGATGGTCGCCGCGCTGATCACCTTCCGCCGCCCCGAGCCGCCCTTCCTGCTGTGGCTGGCGCTGGAAACGCTGGTCTGCGCCTCGCGCATCGTGGTGCTGATCTCGGCCCGCCGGGCAGCGCTCGCCGGCAAGCCCACGCACACGGACCTGTACGTGGTGCTGGCGCTCTGCTGGGCGCTGAGCGTGGGCTATGGCACCTTCATCAGCCTGCTCAGCGGCGACTGGATCGCCGCCACGCTGGCCTGCCTGTCGGCCGCGTCGATGGTGGGCGGCATCTGCGTGCGCAACTTCGGCGCGCCGCGCCTGTCCGCGGCGATGGTCGCCCTGAGCATCGGGCCGTGCGCGCTGGGCGCGCTGTTCACCCACGAATCCATCCTTTGGCTGGTGCTGGTGCAGGTGCCCTTGTACATGACGTCCATGTCCATGGCCTCGTACCGCCTGAACGACATGCTGGTGTCCACCATGCTCGCGCGGCGCGAGAACGAGCTGCACGCTCGCCAGGATTCACTGACCGGCCTGCTCAACCGTCACGGCCTGTTCGGCGCGCTGGACACCGCTGTCCGGAACGCCGGCCACGGGCATGCGGAATATGCGGTGCTTTATCTGGACCTGGACGGCTTCAAGGCCGTCAACGATACCTATGGCCACGCGGCGGGCGATACGCTGCTGACCCAGGTATCCGCCCGCCTGGTCGCGCTCAAGCCGGCGGACGCGGTGGCCGCGCGCATCGGCGGCGACGAATTCGTGCTGTTGACCGGCCACTTGTCCGAGGCCGAGGCGCGCGAACTGGGCGAACGCATCATTGCCTCGGTTTCCCTGCCCTACGATCTGGACCAGGACAAGCCGGTGAGCATCGGCGGCAGCGTCGGCATCGCGTTGATTCCGCGCCACGGCGCCGACAGGGCCTCGGTGCTGCACGCGGCCGACCGGGCCCTGTACCTGGCAAAATCGGCGGGCAAGAGCCGCACGGCGATGGCCCAGCCCTGACGCCGGCCGGCGGCCGAATCAGGACACGGCGGCGGCGATGCGGAACGGAAAACCCTTGGCGCCACGCGCCTTGTCCGTTTCACGGTGGGCGCCAATGGCCCAGGCCGGTCCGCCCGCCCCCGTGTGCGATACCAGCTCGCGCATCGCCTGCGCTGAAAATCCGCAGCGCAGCACGGCGGCCTGTCGGCGGGCAAGCTCGAAACCAATGGCTTGCGGCGGCGTGGTGATGCGATCTGATTGCAGCATGGCGGCCTCCTGGCGGCGGGCCCTTCGGTATGAAGGACCGACCGGCCCAATCTAACTCAGCAGGCGCGGCTTGCGCGTGAAATGAAGCGAAAATAAATGCAAAGATCGCTTTACATAGATGCCGCGAATGCTTGTCATATGGGCGTGCTGCGCGCCGCCTCATGACCCTCCGGCGTCTCCCGGTCCGGCTGGTCGTTCCGACCGTCGGCCGGGCTGCTCATGTTGCCGTACAGCAGGGAACGGCCGGCGAACAGGCCGCCGGCCACTTCCAGCTCGAAGCGCTCGGCGTCGCGCCGGCGCACGTCGGCCATCGCTTCCTCCGCCTCGTCCGCCGGCACCCCGGCCTCGCGCAGGGCGGCTTCGCCGAAGGCCAGGGCCGACTCCAGGGTTTCACGCACCTGGAAGTCCACGCCCTCCTTCACCAGCGCCAGCGCATGGATGCGGTCATAGGCGCGCACCACCAGCTTGACCAGGGGGAATTCCGACTTGATCAGCTTGACCGTGTGATTGACGGCCTTGGGATCGTCGATGCAGACCAGGATCAGCTTGGCGGTCTCGGCGCCGGCGGTGCGCAGCATGTCCACCCGAGTTCCGTCCCCGTAATAGACCTTGACGCCCCATTTGGCGGCGGCCCGGATGGCGTCCGTGTCGGTATCCAGGATGGACACCTTGATGCCGCGCGCCAGCATTGCCTGGGTGACGATCTGGCCGAACCGCCCGAAACCGATGATGAGCGCGCAGCCGTCCAGGTCGCGCGCCACGTCCACCCCGTCCATGGACGGCGCCGGCTTGGGCAGCAGCCAGCGCAGCGCCAGCACGCACAGCGGGGTCAGGGCCATGGAAATGATGACCACGGCGATCAGCACGGCCGCGAGATGGGCGTCGAAGATGCCGACCGCGGCGGCCGCGCCATACAGCACGAAGGCGAACTCGCCGCCCTGCGCCAACAGCGCGGCGCGGGTCAGCGCCTCGCCATGGGAGGCGCGCAGCGCGCGGGCGACGGCATAGACGCCGATGGACTTGACCGCCATGAAGACCAGCACCGCCGCCAGGATCAGCTGCCATTCGCGCGCCACCGCGGACAGGTCCAGCGACATGCCCACGCCCAGGAAGAACAGGCCCAGCAGGATGCCCCGGAATGGTTCGATCTCGGCTTCCAGCTGGTGCCGGAAGGTGGATTCGGACAGCAGCACCCCGGCCAGGAATGCGCCCATCGCGGTGGACAGGCCGCCCAGCTCCATCAGCAAGGCCGCGCCCAGCACCACCAGCAGCGCCGCCGCCGTCATGACCTCGCGCGCGCGGGCCGCGGCCAGCAGGCGGAACAGCGGATTGAGCAGCCATCGACCAGCCGCCAGCAGCGCCAGCACGCAACTCAGCGCGATGGCGGCCTGGGTCCAGGGATCGCCGTGCCCGCCCGTGCCGGCGGGCGCCAGCAGCGCGGCCAATGCCAGTAGCGGCACGATGGCCAAGTCTTCCAGCAGCAGGATGGAAACGATGCGCTGGCCCTGGGCGCTGGCGGTCTCGTCGCGCTCGGCCAGGATCTGCATGACGATGGCGGTGGAGGACAGCACGAAGCCCATGGCCGCCATGAACGCGGCCGGCGCCGACAGCCCGACCAGCAGGCCGACCCCGGTCAGCAGCGCGCCGCAGGCCAGCACCTGGGCCACGCCCAGGCCGAAGATCTCTCCCCGCAGCTTCCACAGCCGCGAGGGCTGCATCTCCAGCCCGATGATGAACAGGAACATCACCACGCCCAGCTCGGCGACGTGCAGGATGGACTTGGGATCGGAAAAGAAGCCGATGCCGAACGGGCCGATCGCCAGGCCGGCCGCCAGATACCCCAGCACCGACCCCAGCCCCAGCCGCTTGAACAGCGGCACCGCGACCACCGCCGCGCCCAGCAGCACGACGACGTTGACGAGTTGATTGCCTTCGGCGGGCACGGACATGAGGCTTCTCCTGGTTCGGGTAGCCCTCAGTCGGGCATCTAAAGCATCGGTCGCCATCCATCGGGATGCCGCGGAGCCGGCTTTGCCAGTCCGCAGGCATGCCCCTCCAGGGGCAGCGCGCAAGCGCTTCGGGGTGAGTCCTAGTCCTCGCGGAACTGCATCTTGTAGAGCGACGCGTACAAACCGTTGGCAGCCAGCAACTCGGAATGGGCACCCTGTTCGACGATCTTGCCGGCGTCCAGCACGATGATGCGGTCAGCGTTCTGCACAGTGGACAGGCGGTGCGCGATGACCAGCGTGGTGCGACCGCGCATCAGGCGTTCCAGCGAGGCCTGGACCTGGCGCTCGGACTCGTTGTCCAGGGCCGAGGTGGCCTCGTCCAGGATCAGGATGGGTGCGTTCTTGATCAGGGCGCGCGCGATCGCCAGGCGCTGGCGCTGGCCGCCCGAGAGGCGCGCGGCGTTCTCGCCCACCTGGGTCTGCAGGCCGTTGGGCAGGCCCTCGACGAATTCCAGCAGGTTGGCGGCGGCGAGCGCGTCGCGGACTTGCTGCTCGCTCGCCTCGCCCAACGCGCCGTAGCCGACGTTGGCGGCAATGGTGTCGTCGAACAGCACCACGTCCTGGCTGACCAGCGACAGGTGCGAGCGCAGGCTGCGCAGCGTCAGGTCGTTGACGGGCACGTCGTCGACCAGGATGGTTCCGGTCTCGGCCAGCACGAAACGCGGCAGCATGTTCACCAGCGTGGTCTTGCCGCTGCCCGAGCGGCCCACCAGCGCCACGGTCTGGCCGGGCTCGACGGTGAAGGACACATCGTTCAGCGTATCGCGGTCGGCGTCGGGGAAGCGATGGCCGACGCCGCGGAATTCCACGCGGCCGCGCACCGGCTCGGGCAGCGTGCGCGTGCCCTGGTCGATTTCCGGCTTCTGGTCGATCAGCGTGAACACGCTTTCGGCGGACACCAGCATCTTCTGCATGCGGGCTGCCACGTTGGTCAGGCGCTTGATGGGATCGAAAATCTGCGCCAGGGCGGCCATGAACGAGGCAAAACTGCCCACGGTCAAGGCGCCGCTATTGGCCTGGCTGAGGGCGACGGCGATCACCGCGCCCACGGAAATCGAGATGCAGACCTGGGTCAGCGGCGTCAGCGCGGCATCGGCCGTGGTCGTGCGCATGGCGAAGCGGCGCAGCTTGCCGCTGACGAAGGCGAAGCGGCCGCGCTCGACTTCGTAGCCGTCGAACAGCTTGATGACGCGCTGGCCGTCGATGCCCTCGCTGACCACGCGGGTCAGCTCGGCATTCATGTTGACGGTGTCGCGGTTGATGCTGCGCAGGCGCTTGATGAACACGCGGGCGACCAGCACCGACACCGGCAGCATGATCAGGATGATCAGGGTCAGCACCCAGGACATGTACAACAGCACGCAGATGAGCGCGATCACGACCAGGGTTTCGCGCACCAGCACGGAAATCACATCGGTGGCATAGCCGGTGACATTGCCGGCGTCGATGGTGAAGCGGTTCAGCAGGCGGCCGGTGTCGCCCGTCTTGAAGTCGGCGTCGGGCAGCCCCAGCAGGCGTTCGAACATGTCGCGGCGCATGCCCAGCAGCACATTGTTGGCCACCCAGGCCAGCAGGTAGTCGCTGAAGAAATTGCAGACCCCGCGCACGAAGATCAGTCCCACCACCGCCAGCGGCAGGGACCAGACATAATGCGGCTTGACGCCGGAAAAGCCCTCGTCGAGCAGCGGCTTCATGATGACCGCCAGAGTGGGCTGGGTGGCCGCCGCGCCCGCCATCAGCAGGATGGCAAGCACCAGGCCCTTCCAGTAGGCGCCCACGCGCTTGTAGATCCGCCCCCAGAGTTCGGCTTTGACAGGCTCGGAGCCCAAGGTCGCTTTGCGTGCGGCAGAATTCAAAGGAATTACTCGCTTCAATACAATTATGCGGTGGATTGTACCGGCTGCGCGCCGCCGTCCGCCCCCTGTCCCGTTCCTGACCTGCGCCCCGGCGCCCGCCCATGTCCGAATTCAGCTGCCTGTATGTCCGCCTGCCCAACTGGGTTGGCGATGTCTGCATGAGCCTGCCCAGCCTGCGTGCCCTGCAGGCGGCCGGCCTGCCCCTGGTGATCTGCGCCCGCCCCTGGGCCCGGGACCTGCTGGAGGGCATCGACAAGCAGGATTTCATCGCGATGCGGGGCAAGGTCGGGCCCGACCGGGCCGCCGTCGGCGCCCACCGCCGCGCGCTGGGCGC
>NZ_JCBANG010000154.1:0-7405 GCF_059760905.1 Achromobacter sp. 1011811831 | reverse complement strand
GCCGTGGTGCACGGCGATGCGCTGGACGCGCCCGAGCAACGCGACCTGCTGCGCCAACGGCTGGGCGCCGCGCTGGACGGCCTGGACGTGGTCAGCGCCACCGCCTATCTGGGCGCGGCCGAGATCGCCCAGGCGCTGGTCGAGGGCGCGCAGATCGTGGTCGCCGGCCGCGTGGCAGACCCTTCGTTGACGCTGGGGCCGGCGCTGGCCCATTTCGGCTGGGACGCGTCCGACTGGCCGCGCCTGGGACGCGCCACCATCGCCGGCCACATGCTGGAATGCGGCCTGCAGGTCACCGGCGGCTATTTCAGCGTGCCGGGCCTGAAGGACGTGCCCGGCCTGCACGAAGCCGGCTTCCCCATTGCCGAAATCCAGTCCGATGGCGAGTTCGTCATCGGCAAGGCCGACGGCACCGGCGGCATGGTCGATGCCCGCACGGCCAAGGAACAGCTGCTGTACGAAGTGCACGACCCCGCCCGCTATCTGACCCCCGACGTAACCGCCGACCTGAGCCAGGCCCGCGTGGTCGAGTTGGGCACCAACCGCGTCGCGGTGCAAGGCGTCACCGGCCATGCCCGCCCGGACGAACTGAAGGTCAACGTCTGCTATCGCGGCGGCTGGCTGGCCGAGGCGGAGATCTCCTACGCCGGCGTGCAGGCCGAAGCGCGTGCCCGGCAAGCAGCCGACATCGTGCGCCGGCGCCTGGGTCCGGCGCTGCGGCTGCGCGCCGATCTCATCGGCGTGGTCAGCGTGCTGGGCGACGACGGCGGCGACATGCTGGCCGGCCTGCCGGAAGGCCGGGCGCGCGACGTGCGCCTGCGCCTGGCCGCGACGCACGCCGACCGCGCCCAGGCCGAACGGCTGCTGCGCGAAGTGACCGCGCTCTACACCTGCGGCCCGGCCGGCGGCGGCGGCGTGCGCACCGCCCTGCGGCCGCGCCTGAACATGATGTCCTGCACCATCCCGCGCGACGCGGTGCGCGCCGGCTGGCGCTTCCTGGAGGAGATCCCGCAATGAGCGCCGACCTCGTCAGCGTGCCCCTGTACCGCCTCGGCCACGGCCGTTCGGGCGACAAGGGCGACATCTCGAACCTGAGCCTGATCGCCTGGGATCCGGAATGCTACGCGGTCCTGGCCGCCCAGGTCAGCGAAGACCGCGTGGCGGCCTGGTTCGCCAGCCGCCATCCGCGCCGCGTGATCCGCTATCTGCTGCCCAGCCTGCACGCGATGAACTTCGTGCTGGAAAACGCGCTGGATGGCGGCGTCAACGACGCGCTCAACCTGGACGCCCACGGCAAGAGCCTGTCTTTCCGATTGCTGGACATGACGGTGCAGGTCAGCTCCGCGCTGGCGGCCCGTCTGCCCGACATACCCGGCGACCGCCCTGCGGCCGCCTGATCCACCCCACAAGAACACACACAGGAGACACACGATGCGCACGCCCCTCCAGACCCGGCTCGCCCTGCTGCTGGCGGCCGCCCTGCCGCTGGCCGCCTCGGCCCAGTCCTTCCCTGCCAAGCCTATTACCTTCATCGTGCCCTTCGCGGCCGGCAGCGCCACTGACCAGATCGGGCGCGCCATCGGCCAGGGCGTCACGGAACAGACCGGCCAGGCCGTGGTGATCGAGAACAAACCCGGCGCCAGCGCCATGATCGGCGCGGCCGCCGCCGCGCGCGCCGCGCCCGACGGCTACACCGTGCTCATCACCACCAACACCACGCATGCGGCCAACCAGCATCTGTACAAGACGCTGACCTACCGGCCCGTGGAGGACTACGTGCCGCTGACGCTGCTGGGCAAAGGCGGCCAGATCATGGTGGTCAATCCGAATTCGACGGCCAAGAGCGTCGGCGACTTCCTTGCCCAGGCGCGCCAGTCGCCCGGCAAGCTCAGCTTCGGCAGCGGCAGCTCCAGCAGCCGCATCGCCGGCGAGCTGCTGCAGCAGATGGCCGATGTGCAGCTGCTGCACGTGCCCTACAAGAGCAATCCGCTGGCCGTCACGGACCTGCTGGGCGGCCAGATCGACATGATGATCACCGACACCGCCACCGGCCTGCCCCAGGTCAAGTCCGGCAAGCTGCGCGCCCTGGGCGTCACCGGACTGGCCCGCTCGCCGCTGGCGCCCGACGTGCCGACCATCGCGCAAGCCGGCGTGCCGGGCTATGAAATGGGCTATTGGTTCGCGGCCTACGCGCCGGCAGGCACGCCGCCGGACGTGGCCAAGCGCCTGAATGAGCTGCTGGTCAAAGCCACGCAAAGCGCGCCGGCCAAGCAGTTCTATGCGCAGACGGGCACCGATCCCGCCAGTTCCACGCCCGAAGAGCTGGCCCGCTTCCAGCAGGCGGAAGCGGCGAAATGGGGCGATATCATCAAGAAGGCGGGGATTCAGCCCGAGTAAGCGCGCGCAGCGCCTGGGCTCCGCGTACTGGCCGTACTGGCGCGCCACCGGCCCCACGACGCGGGCCGGATGTGCGCAGCGCCCAGCAAAAAGCCCATCGCATGCGATGGGCTTTTTGTAGTTCCGCGAGCACGCCCTGCGGCGGGATCGGCGCGGCGACTTATTTGTCGACGAACGCGCGTTCCACCACGTAGTCGCCCGGCTGGCCCACGCCCGGGGACACGGTGAAGCCGCGCGCATCCAGCATGGCGCTGATGTCGGCCAGCATATGCGGGCTGCCGCAGATCATGGCGCGGTCGGTCTCGGGGTTGATCTGGGGAATGCCGATGTCCTGGCAGAGCTTGCCGTTTTCCAGCAGCTCGGTGATACGGCCCTGGTTGCGGAAAGGCTCTCGCGTGACGGTCGGGTAATAGACCAGCTTGTCGCGCACGATCTCGCCGAAGAACTCGTTGTTGGGCAGCTCGTTGCCGATGAAGTCGGCATAGGCCAGCTCGCTGACCCAGCGCACGCCGTGGACCAGGATGACCTTGTCGAAGCGTTCGTAGACGTCCGGGTCCTTGATGATGCTCATGAAGGGCGCCAGGCCGGTGCCGGTGCCGAACAGGAACAGGTGCTTGCCGGGCTTGAGGTCGTCGACCACCAGCGTGCCGACGGGCTTGCGGCTGACCAGGATGGTGTCGCCTTCCTTCAGGTGCTGCAGCCGCGACGTCAACGGGCCGTTCTGCACCTTGATGCTCAGGAATTCGAGGTTTTCCTCGTAGTTCGCGCTGGCGATGCTGTAGGCCCGCAGCAGCGGCTTGCCTTCGACTTCCAGGCCGATCATGACGAAGTGGCCGTTGTGGAACCGCAAGGCCGCGTCACGCGTGGTGGTGAAGGAGAACAGGGTGTCGTTCCAGTGGTGCACGCTCAGCACGCGCTCAGTATTGAAAGCAGCCATGTCGTATCAATTATGGGCGGTTCGGCGTTGCCGGGCTTGCGGCCCGTCCGCGCTCCGCGAGGATGGTTTCCGAGCCGCACTCAAAAACAGGCAAGAGTGAATAGGCGGTGGTCGGCATTAGGGTTGTCCCTATTCTACAGGGTCTCGATGATAATTGCTCTCATTATTCCGTAATACGCTTATGCCGTATTGATGGGGATCAAGCACGGGTCACACCTCCTTACGCGTAGTTGAACGCCGGAAATCTTCCTGGTATCGTCGCACTTCCATTTGATAATCATTTTCGTTATGCGGCCCCGGCATGCGTCCAGGCCGCTGGCACCACCCGCAGGAAGGCAGCCCTTCCCGCGTCCTCTTGCCGGAGTTGTTCATGTCCAAGCGTCCCCAACTGAATTCCCTGCTGCGCGTCCTGGCCCTGGCCGGCGCCGCCGCCTTCGCCGTGCAAGCCCAGGCCGCCGAGGAAGTCAGCCTCTACACCACCCGCGAGCCCAAGCTGATCCAGCCGCTGCTGGACGCTTTCACCAAGGAAAGCGGCATCAAGGTCAATACCGTCTTCGTCAAGGACGGCCTGCTCGAGCGCGTCAAGGCCGAAGGCGCCAAGTCGCCCGCCGACGTGCTGATGACCGTGGACATCGGCAACCTGCTGGACCTGGTCGACGGCGGCGTGACCCAGTCGGTCAAGTCCGAGACGCTGGAATCCGTCATTCCCGCCAACCTGCGCGGCGCCGATGGCAAGTGGTACGCCCTGTCGCTGCGCGACCGCGTGCTGTACGTCGAAAAGGACCTGAAGCTGGAATCCTTCCGCTATGAAGACCTGGCCGATCCCAAGTGGAAGGGCAAGGTCTGCATCCGCTCCGGCCAGCACCCCTACAACACCGCGATGGTCGCCTCCATGATCGCGCACGACGGCGCCGAAGCCACCGAGAAATGGCTGCGCGGCGTGAAGGCCAACCTGGCCCGCAAGGCCGCCGGCGGCGACCGCGACGTGGCGCGCGACATCCTGGGCGGCATCTGCGACATCGGCCTGGCCAACGCCTACTACGTGGGCCACATGAAGAACGCCGAAGCCGGCACCGACGCCCGCAAGTGGGGCGACGCCATCAAGGTCATCCGCCCGACCTTCGCCAACGCCAAGAGCGGCGGCACGCATGTCAACGTCAGCGGCGCCGCCGTGGCCGCGCATGCGCCCAACAAGGCCAACGCCATTAAACTGTTGGATTACCTGGTGTCCGAGCCCGCCCAGGCGCTGTATGCCCAGGCCAACTATGAATACCCGGTGCGCAAGGGCGTGAAGCTCGACCCCGTGATCGCCAGCTTCGGCGAGCTCAAGATCGACCCGCTGCCTCTGACCGAAATCGCCAAGCATCGCAAGCAGGCCAGCGAGCTGGTCGACAAGGTCGGCTTCGACAACTGATGCACCGTGGCCGCGCCACCAGGCGCGGCTCCGGCGCGCGGTCCCGGCGGTCTCCAGAGGCCTGCCCTCGCCCGCCCCGGCTCACGCCCGGCGGACGACGGCAGGCCTTGCCGCTCAGGAAGCCGGACGCGCCGGACGCCAGAACTTGAAGCTATCGACGTACAAGCATGCACACTGAATCCCTGTCCCGGCCCCTGCGGCTGCGTTGGACGGAACGCGGCGCCGGCTGGCTCGCCGGCGCCGCCCTGATTGCCCTGGCGGTGCTCGCGCCGCTGCTGATACTGGGCTGGTGGGCGCTGGGCGGCGACCTGGCCCATTGGCAACACCTGGCCAGCTACGTGCTGCCCCAGGCGCTGGCCAACACCCTCATCCTGCTGGCCGGCGTGGGCGCGCTGGTGGCGCTGCTGGGCACCGGATCGGCCTGGCTGGTGACCGCCTACGAATTCCCCACGCGCCGCACGCTGACCTGGGCGCTGCTGCTGCCGCTGGCCGTGCCCACCTACATCATCGCCTTCGCCTACCTGGACCTGCTGCATCCCATCGGCCCCATCCAGACCGGCCTGCGCGCCATCCTGGGCTACGACAGTCCGCGCCAGTTCCGCCTGCCCGACCTGCGCTCGATCCAGGGTGCGATCTTCGTGCTGGGCTTCGTGCTGTACCCCTATGTGTACCTGAGCACCCGCGTGATGTTCATGACGCAGGCCGCCAGCCTGCTGGAAGCCGCCCGCACCCTGGGCGCCGGCCGCGCCGGCGTGTTCTTCCGGGTGGCGCTGCCGCTGGCGCGTCCGGCCATCGTGGTCGGCATGAGCCTGGCCCTGCTGGAAACGCTCAACGATATCGGCGCCTCGGAATTCCTGGGCGTGCAGACGCTGACCGTCTCGGTCTACACCACCTGGGTCACGCGCTCCGACCTGGCCGGCGCGGCACAGATCGCGCTGACCATGCTGGCCATCGTCGTCGGCCTGATCTTGCTGGAACGGCATGGACGCAAGCGCCAGCGCTATGCCAACACGCAACGCATGCGCCCGATGCAGCCGCGCCGCCTGCACGGTCCGGCGGCGCTGGTCGCCGCGGCGCTGGGCTGGATTCCCGTGCTGCTGGGCTTCGTCGCTCCGGCGCTGTACCTGGTGGTGGAAACCTACAAGCGCCTGCACCTGGTCGGCGGCGTGTCGGGCCAGCTGCTGGTCGGGCTGCGCAATACGCTGACCGTGGCCTTCTGCGCTACCGTCGTCACCCTGCTGTGCGGCCTGATCGTCGCCTGGGCCGGACGCACGCTGCGCGAGAGCGCCGCCTTCAATCCCGGGCGCGCCTGCGGCCGCATCGCCAGCCTGGGCTACGCCGTGCCCGGCACGGTGCTGGCGATCGGATTGCTCACGCCCTTCGTCTGGATCGATACGGCCGTGGGCCGCCTGTTCGGCGGCAGCGGCCTCTTGCTGATGGGCTCCATGGGCGCGCTGGTGTGCGCCTATGCGATCCGCTTCCTGGCCATCTCCACCGGCGCCATCGAGGCCGGCCTGGCCCGCATTCCGCCGTCGCTGGAACAGGCGTCGCGCATGCTGGGCGAGACGTCGGCCGGCACGCTGCGCCGCGTCCACCTGCCGCTGCTGCGCCCGGCCCTGGCGGCCAGCGCGCTGCTGGTGTTCGTGGACGCCATGAAGGAACTGCCCGCCACCCTGCTGCTGCGCCCGATGAACTTCGACACGCTGGCCACCTGGCTGTACGCCGAGGCCGCCCGAGGCACCTACGAGGAAGGCGCGGTCGCCGCGCTGGCCATCGTGCTGGCGGGCCTGCTGCCCGTCATCCTGCTGGCGCGCACCAATCTGAAAATGGGACATTGAACATCTTGCCGTCCGATCTGCTCGAAATCGACCATATCTCGCTGGCCTACGACACGCCCAAGGGCGTGCGCGACGTGGTGCGGGACCTGACGCTGTCGCTGCCCGCCGGCCACATCGGCTGCCTGCTGGGCGAATCCGGCTGCGGCAAGACCACCGTGCTGCGCGCCATCGCCGGCTTCGAGCCGCTGCGCGCCGGCCGCATCCTGCTGGACGGCACGGTCATCTCCACCCCGGACATGCAGGTCGCGCCCGAGTCGCGCCGGGTCGGCATGATGTTCCAGGACTATGCGCTGTTCCCGCACCTGACGGTGGCGCAGAACGTGGCCTTCGGCCTGCGCAAGCTGGACCGCGCGGCGCGCGCGCGCCGGGTCGAGGAAATGCTGGAGCTGGTGGGGCTCAGCCATGCCGCTGCCAGCTATCCGCACGAGATCTCCGGCGGCCAGCAGCAGCGCGTGGCGCTGGCCCGGGCGCTGGCGCCGTCGCCCGAGCTGCTGCTGCTGGACGAGCCCTTTTCCAACCTGGACGTGGACACGCGCGAGCGGCTGGCCTTCGAGGTGCGCGAGATCCTGAAGGCCACCGGCCACACCGCCATCCTGGTCACGCACAACCAGGCCGAGGCCTTCGCCATCGCCGACCGCATCGGCGTGATGAGCAAGGGCCGCATCGCGCAGTGGGACACGCCGTACAACCTGCACCACCACCCGGCCGACGCCTTCGTGCGCGACTTCATCCGCAGCGAGGCGCTGGAAGAACAGCGCGAACAGGTCTTCGCGCGCGGCCGCTGAAGGCAGCGCGGGCGGCCTGGACCAGGGTCCGGGC
>NZ_JCBANG010000153.1:0-7688 GCF_059760905.1 Achromobacter sp. 1011811831 | reverse complement strand
AGGCGGTGGCCCCGGAAGCGGGCGAACTGATCCAGACGGCGGTGCTCGCCATCCGCAACCGCATGACGGTGCAGGAACTGGCCGACCAGTTGTTCCCCTACCTGACAATGGTCGAGGGGTTGAAGCTTGCGGCGCAGACCTTCAACAAGGACGTGAAGCAGCTTTCCTGCTGCGCTGGATAAAAAAAGGAGGTTTTCAATGAGCGCCTACACCGTGTCCCGGCTGGCCCTTGATGCCGGGGTGAGCGTGCATATCGTGCGCGACTACCTGCTGCGCGGATTGCTGCGTCCGGTGGCGTGCACCCCGGGCGGCTATGGCCTGTTCGATGATGCCGCCTTGCAACGGCTGTGCTTCGTGCGGGCGGCCTTCGAGGCGGGCATCGGCCTGGACGCGCTGGCGCGGCTGTGCCGGGCGCTGGATGCTGCGGACGGCGATGAAGCGGCCGCGCAGCTTGCCGTTCTGCGCCAGTTCGTCGAGCGTCGGCGCGAAGCGTTGGCCGATCTGGAGGTGCAGTTGGCCACCATGCCGACCGAGCCGGCACAGCACGCGGAGAGTCTGCCATGAACAGCCCCGAGCGCTTGCCGTCCGAGACGCACAAACCGATCACCGGCTACCTGTGGGGCGCGCTGGCCGTGCTCACCTGTCCCTGCCATTTGCCGATTCTCGCCATTGTGCTGGCCGGCACGACGGCCGGCGCGTTCATCGGAGAGTACTGGGGTATCGCAGCCCTCACGCTGACCGGTTTGTTCGTCCTGTCTGTGACACGACTGCTGCGGGCCTTCAAAGATCGATCATGAGCGCTTCCCATTGAGACAAACCACGCTGTCGCTACGTTGCCTCATGCCGGCATCAAATTCGGCTGAGTAGCTTCTCGCCATCTGGACGTAGCTCACCCTTGGGTGAAACATGCCGATACAGGGTCTGCCGCGTGACGCCAAGTTCCTGGCACAGGTCGCCGACCTTGGTCTCTGGCTGACCCATTGCCGCCATCGCCAGCCGCAGCTTGGCGGCGGTCATCTTGAACGGCCGGCCGCCTTTCCGCCCGCGCGCGCGGGCCGAGGCTAGGCCGGCAATCGTGCGCTCCGCGATCAACTCGCGCTCGAACTCGGCCAGGGCGGCGAAGATGCCAAAGACCAGCTTGCCGGCGGCGGTCGTGGTGTCGATGGCCGCGCCGTGCCCGGTTAATACCTTCAAGCCGATGCCGCGCCCAGTCAGGTCGTGCACGGTGTTGATGAGATGTCGCAGGTCGCGTCCGAGCCGATCCAGTTTCCACACGACCAGTGTGTCGCCAGTTCGCAACGCCTTCAGGCAGCTCGTCAAGCCGGGCCGATCCTCGCGCATGCCGGATGCCTGGTCCTCGTAAAGATGTACTGGATCGACCCCGGCGGCAATCAGCGCGTCGCGCTGCAAATCGGTAGCCTGGGAGCCGTCCGCCTTCGATACCCGCATGTAGCCTATCAGCATGTCGTACCTGTCACATATACGTTCGATTATGTGACAGTGTGCGCCGGAAAGTTAAGGTCGTCAAAATTTGTCACTTAACCCGTCATTCTGTCTAAGACATGCAAAGGATCCGTCAGGCTCATAATGTGACAGAAATTCCGTGGCGATGCCTTCCTTCGCGAAGGTGGCGCGCAACTGTTCCAGGGAAGCGGGGTCGCGCCGACCATAGGAAGCCAACGCGAACAGCGAGCGTGCCGTCTCGGGGTTGTGCCGCGCTTCAATGATGGCCTCGTCGATGGCCTGGACTGCACGCTGCCAGTGATTGATGGGTTCGGGCTTCGGCGCTTTCGTCGGCAGGCCACTGGTGAACCCTGTTTGGGGCTCGGACCAGAACAGCTTTGCCTGCTCGCCTGGCGGGCTTATGTACCTCACCTCAATCAAGCTGATTGCCGTTGCCGCCGCCTCCAGCATCTGCAACCGTACTGCCGGATTCAGGGTTTCATACGGTCGCCACAGACTTTGCCCAGCACGCAGCGGATGCCCGCAGCCTTCCCAGACTTGGCGGAGATACCCCGCGTAGGTTCCGCACGCCGAAAGCGGTGTGTTCAGCTCATCGAGCAGCGTGCGTAGCAGCCGAAACCACAATCCGGCATGGATGCGTCGGCGCGGCAGCTCCAGGTGACCGGTCGTCAGTGCCTGCCAGGTACGCTGGTCCATCGCCGCAATCGCGTCGCTGGCGGTGCGCGGTTCGGCGTCGGCGTTCTCCCAGCCTAGAAACCGCCCTGGCACGCCCCAATAGGATTCCAGCCGGCAGCCATGCAGCGGGCAGCTCAGCATCAGGGGCAGCTTCCACGCGAGCAGTACGGCTTGGTTCTCCGGATCGTTCAGGCATAGCGGACAGGCGCGGTGTATCGGCTGGCTGGGCAGCCAGGCACGCCAGCTCGTGATGGATCGCGTCTTACGGCGGTGTGTCGGCAGCAACACCGAGAGCTGGAACGCATAGGTCTCCAATGCATCTGGAATCTGATCATCAAGGCTGTCCAGTAGCCAAGGCACCCAGCCGGCAAAGCTCATGCAACGCAGCCGGTTCAGTTCGATGCCGCTCCGCTGGGAAAGCATCGCCAGCAGCGCCAGTGGTGGCGCGGTGTCCAGGTCATCAACCTGACCGTGACCAAGATCGTGCTCCAGCAGCTCGGACACCTCTATGTGATAGCAAAGGGCCACGCGGTTGAGCCACGAAGACAAGGCTTCACCTTCCCTGGGAGCCGGATGCAGTGGCCAGCGTGGCGCTGGCTTCACATCAGTTCCCGCTCGAATTGCCGACGCCGCTCGCTGGGGCCGGTGTAATCGGCCATGCTCAGCGTGCGATGGTTGATCGCTTCCTCGCCGCTCTCCACGGCGGCGAGGGCTGCCGCCATCAGCAAGTGCGTCAGTTCGCCGATGGTGCCTTCGCTGCGTGTGAGCAGGTAGCGGGCCATGTCCAGCGTGGCAATCGACGAGGGGCGCCGCAGTGGAAGCGAAGCGGCGAAGCTGGCCAGCAGTGAGCAGCAATCGTCGTTGGCCTCCCATACCGGCAGCATCATCGGCTCGAAGCGATTTTCCAACTGGTCATCGGAGCGGATGACCAGGTAGGCGTCGCGCGTGCCGACCCCGACCAGTGGGATGCGCAGTTCATTGCCGAGGAAGCGCAGGAGATTGAGAAATTCCCGGCGGTTGACGCTGTTACCGGCCAGGACGTTGTGCAACTCGTCGATCACCAGCATGCGCACGCCGACCTTGCGCAGCAGTGCCAGCGCCAGTTGTTCCATTTCTGGCAGCCGTGGGCGCGGTCGCAATGGCGCACCCATCGCCGCGAGCAGCGCGACGTAGAAGCGGATTACCGACGGTTCGGATGGCATCTGCACGACCAGTACCGGAATGTGCTCCTGGTCGGCGTCGGCGCTGGCCGGATGCGTGCGCCGGAACTTCTCGACGATCATCGACTTGCCGTTGTTGGTCGGGCCGACCAGCAGCAGGTTGGGCATGCGTTGCTTGTTTGGCCACGCATACAGGGTTTCCAGCCGGTTCAGCGCCTCGACCGCGCGCGGATAGCCGATCCAGCGGTCGGCGCGAAGGCGCTGGATGCGCTCGTCCGCCGGCAGCCGAGCCAGCCCCTGTGCCGCTGGCAGCAGGTGTGACAAGTCGATGATGGGATATTCGTCCACGGCTACCACTCCTCAATCTGGTCGAACGGTTTGGCCGGCGGCTGGTTGTCGGCCTGTGGGTCAGCCATGTCCGCATCTGGTGGTGGCGTGGTTTTGACAGGCGGTGCCGTTGCCTTGAGATGCTGGCGTCGATCCGCGTCGCGCCGCGCCTTGCGCGTAGCTTTCTGCGCGGTGGTCACGATTTCTCGCATCTGGCCGATCATGCGGAACAGCGCTGACTCATCCACCTGTTCGCGCCCTTGCTGCCGTAATTTCGCCAGCGCCTGCCGTTGTTCCCATAGGGTGACAGCCGGGTGCGACAAGGTACGGTAGGGAATTTCCAGGTAGTGCTGCCCCTCTGGTTCCAGCACCCATATGCGGCTGATGTCGCGCGGGTCGCGCCGGATCAGGAACGCAGGCAAGCGGTCCCGCCGAGCTATCCACGGCTTGAGCGCATCGGCGTAGTAGTGGATGTGGTCGATGACGAAGCCGGTGCGGGTCAGCGTGCGGCGGATGATGGGCAGAAAATCGACCAGAAAAGCCGTAGCGCGAGTGATGACGGTTGGCACGCCGGTCCGCGTGATAGCTTCGGCCCAGCGCGCGGCCGGCGGTTGGAGCAGGCCGTTGTGCACGGAGCCGTGATAGGTGCCGACCGCCAATGTGAGCCAGCGCTCCAGCTCGCGCAGTGTCAGGGCGGCCATCTTCTCGGAGGCGTATTCCCCGCGCTGGTCAGGATTGGAGAAGGTCGTCCCCGGCAATTCGTCGTGGATCATCTGCATCGCCGTGCCGATGATCCGTTCCACGATACCGCCGTAGTGCGGCTGCCCGAGCGGGCGATAGTCCAACCGGATGCCATGCTGCTCGCAGCCACGGCGCAGCGCCTCGCTCTTGAACTCAGCCGCGTTGTCCAAGTAGAGCAGTCTGGGCTTGCCGCTCATCGGCCAATCCATCTCTACGTTCAACCCTTCCAACCAAGGGCGCTTGTCGCAGGCGGCATGCACCAAGCACAAGCCGACCGAGACGGCGGACGGGGCTTCCAGCGTAACGACCATGCCAACCACGCAGCGGGTGAATACGTCGATGGCGAGGGTCAGGTATGGACGGCCAATCGGTTGCCGGTCGCGCTCGTCCACCACGATCAGGTCGATGACTGTGTGGTCGATCTGCACCTGCTCCAGCGGCGCGGAGACGGGTGGCGGAACACCACCAACACCTTGCAGGTCGCGGGCGGCATCTTGTCCTTCCCGGCGGTGAGTGACCTCGCGCGGATCGAGGCCGGCGATCCGCAGAGCCACCGTGTTGCGCGCCGGCACCCGCAGCTTTTGCAGCTTGCACGCCCGCACAACTTCGCGGTGGAACGCCGCCAAGCTACGCTTCTGCTTGGTCAGGAAGCGCTTTTGCAGTAACTCGCGGATGATTCGTTCGACCGACTCCGGCAAGCGGCCTTTACCTTTGCCACCGCTCGACTGCCCAAGAGCCAAGTCAGTGACCAGCCCCGATCCTAGCCGGGCACGGCGGATCAGGACGTAGACCTGCCGCCGGGACAGCCCCAATGCCTGGGCTGCCGCGTCGGCCGCTTCATGCCCAACCGTCTCCGACTGCGCCAACGGCCCAATGATCTCCGCGCGACGACGCGCACGCTCCCATGCCTGTTCTGGCAGGGTGGCCACGCCGTGCTCGGTAATCGGTGCGGTATCGGTCGCCATGCTCATCTCGCTTTGGTGCACACGAGTATTGAGCATAGACGAGTTTCGTGCAGAGGAGTCCTGATATCTGGCTGTCAGGAGCCGTATGCACAAGAGGCTTCAAACCGCGCTGAATGGTGCAGTCGTCTTCTGAAAATGACAGCCGCGCCGGTTGCCTTGGCGGGCTTGTCACAAACCTACGTTTTCAAGAAGAAGGAAACCGCATGCCCCGCCGTTCGATCCTCTCCGCCGCCGAGCGCGAAAGCCTGCTGGCGTTGCCGGACACCAAGGATGAGTTGATCCGTCACTACACGTTCAGCGAAAGCGACCTCTCCATCATCCGGCAGCGGCGCGGCCCGGCCAATCGGCTGGGCTTCGCGGTGCAGCTCTGCTACCTGCGCTTTCCCGGCGTCATCCTTGGCGCTGATGAGCCACCGTTCCCGCCATTGCTGAGACTGGTCGCCAACCAGCTCAAGGTCGGCATCGAAAGCTGGGACGAGTACGGGCAGCGTGAGCAGACCCGACGCGAGCACCTGGTCGAGCTGCAAACGGTGTTCGGCTTCCAGCCGTTCACGATTGGCCACTACCGGCAGGCTGTCCAGTTGCTGACCGAGCTGGCCATGCAAACCGACAAGGGCATCGTGCTGGCCAGAGCCTTGATCGAGCACCTGCGGCGGCAGTCGGTCATTGTGCCCGCCCTCAACGCCGTCGAGCGGGCGAGCGCCGAAGCGATTACCCGCGCCAACCGGCGTCTCTACGACGCCTTGGCTGAGCCGCTGACGGACGTGCATCGCCGTCGCCTCGACGATCTGCTCAAGCGCCGCGACAACGGCAAGACGACGTGGCTGGCCTGGCTGCGGCAATCCCCGGTCAAACCGAACTCGCGGCACATGCTGGAACACATCGAACGCCTCAAGGCGTGGCAGGCGCTCGACCTGCCCTCCGGCATCGAGCGGCTGGTTCACCAGAACCGGCTGCTCAAGATCGCCCGCGAGGGCGGCCAGATGACGCCCGCCGACCTGGCGAAGTTCGAGCCGCAGCGGCGTTACGCGACCCTGGTGGCGCTCGCCATCGAGGGCATGGCCACCGTCACCGACGAAATCATCGACCTGCATGACCGCATCCTGGGCAAGCTGTTCAATGCCGCCAAGAACAAGCATCAGCAGCAGTTCCAGGCATCCGGCAAGGCGATCAATGCCAAGGTGCGGCTGTTCGGGCGCATCGGCCAGGCGCTGATCGAGGCCAAGCAAGCGGGCCGCGATCCGTTCGCCGCCATCGAGGCCGTCATGTCCTGGGATGCTTTCGCCGAGAGCGTCACCGAAGCGCAGCGGCTCGCGCAACCCGAGGACTTCGATTTCCTGCACCGCATCGGCGAGAGCTACGCCACGCTGCGCCGCTACGCGCCGGAATTTCTCGACGTGCTCAAGTTGCGGGCCGCGCCCGCCGCCAAGGACGTACTCGACGCCATCGAGGTGCTGCGCAGCATGAACAGCGACAACGCCCGCAAGGTGCCCACCGACGCGCCGACCGAGTTCATCAAGCCGCGCTGGCAGAAGCTGGTGATGACCGACACCGGCATCGACCGGCGCTACTACGAACTGTGCGCGCTGTCGGAGCTGAAGAACGCGCTGCGCTCCGGCGACATCTGGGTGCAAGGCTCGCGCCAGTTCAAGGACTTCGAGGACTACCTGGTGCCGCCCGCGAAATTCGCCAGCCTCAAGCAGGCCAGCGAATTGCCGCTGGCCGTGGCCACCGATTGCGACCAGTACCTGCATGACCGGCTGACGCTGCTGGAAACGCAGCTCGCCACCGTCAACCGCATGGCGCTGGCCAACGAGCTGCCGGACGCCATCATCACGGAGTCGGGCCTGAAGATCACGCCGCTCGATGCGGCGGTGCCCGATACCGCACAGGCCCTGATCGACCAGACGGCGATGATCCTACCGCACGTCAAGATCACCGAATTGCTGCTGGAGGTAGACGAATGGACGGGCTTCACCCGGCACTTCGCCCACCTGAAGTCAGGCGACCTGGCCAAGGACAAAAACCTGTTGCTGACCACGATCCTCGCCGACGCGATCAACCTGGGCCTGACCAAGATGGCGGAATCGTGCCCCGGCACGACCTACGCCAAGCTGGCCTGGCTGCAAGCCTGGCACATCCGCGACGAAACCTACGGGGCGGCACTGGCCGAGCTGGTCAACGCGCAGTTCCGACATCCCTTCGCCGAGCATTGGGGCGACGGCACCACGTCATCGTCGGACGGCCAGAACTTCCGCACCGGCAGCAAGGCCGAGAGCACCGGCCACATCAATCCGAAATACGGCAGCAGCCCAGGGCGGACGTTCTACACCCATATCTCCGACCAGTACGCGCC
>NZ_JCBANG010000152.1:0-7784 GCF_059760905.1 Achromobacter sp. 1011811831 | reverse complement strand
CGCGCCGCAGGCGTCTCGTGAATGCCTGGGCCGCCGACCACGCCCACAACCTGGCCGGCGCCACGCCGCTGATCGCCCTCGACATGTACGAGCACAGCTACCACATGGACTTCGGCGCCAAGGCCGCAGCCTATGTGGACGCCTTCATGCAGAACCTGTCCTGGACGGCGGCCGAGGCTGCGCTTGCCAAGGTGGAGGGCAGAGCGTGAAATGGGTCACCCGCGAACGCCCCAAGATCGACCGTATCGCCTGCCCCTGGCTGGTAACGCGCTTCATCGACGAGGCCCCCGAGTTCCTGTACGTGCCGGCCGGCGAAGTCATGAAGGTCGCCGCCGACACCGGCGCGATTCTCTATGACGTGCCGAATGTCGAGCTCGGCCACCATGGCGACCGCTGCAGCTTCGATGCCTTCATCGACAAGTACGAACTCGACGACCCGGCCTTGAACAAGCTGGCGCTCATCGTGCGCGCCGCCGACTGCGGCCAGCCGCAGCTGGCGAAGGAAGCGTCCGGCCTGGTCGCCATCTCGAAAGGGCTGTCGCTCAACTTCGCCGACGACCACGAGATGCTGAAGGCAGGCATGGTGATGTATGACGCGCTCTACGCCTGGTGCGCCCACTCCACCACGGGGCCGCTGAAGGTCGCCCGCCTGCCCCGCCTGAAGTGATGCTGCTGCCCGCCGGCGCCGCACCCGAGGCACGCCTGCTGCTGATCGGCCGGGCACTTCGGGCCTTCACCGACGGCTTTGTCGCCATTCTGCTGCCGGTCTATCTGCTCACGCTCGGGCTCGGCAAGTGGGAAGTCGGGCTGATCAGCTCCGCCACCCTGCTCGGGTCGGCGCTGGCGACCCTGGCGGTCGGGCAGTGGGGCCATCGCTTCCGGCAGCGTAGCCTGCTGCTTGCTGCCGCCGGGCTGATGACCGCCACCGGTCTGCTGCTGGCAGGCCTGGGCGGCATCGGCGCCTTCTGGCCGTTGGCTGTAGTCGCCTTCGTCGGTACGATGAACCCCAGCTCCGGCGACGTCAGCGTCTTCCTGCCGCTGGAGCACGCGCGGCTGGCCGAATCGGCGCAGGGCGAGGCGCGCACTTTTCTGTTCGCGCGCTATACCTTCGTCGGCGCCTTGTGTGCCGCGACCGGTTCGCTGGCGACCGCGATCCCGCAAGTGCTGACCGATGCCGGCCTGGCCCAGCTCGACGCGTTGCGCCTGATGTTCGTCGTCTACGGGCTGACCGGCGTCGCGATCTTCGCCCTGTATCGCGCCTTGCCGGACCACCGCGTGGACGAGCAGACGGCGGCGCCCACAGCGCTGGGGCCTTCGCGCGGCATCGTGATCAAACTGGCGGCACTGTTCTCGGTCGATGCCTTCGCCGGCGGGCTGATCGTCAATACCTTGCTCGCGCTCTGGCTGTTCGAGCGTTTCGACCTCTCGCTCGCCGCTGCCGGCCAATTCTTCTTCTGGGCCGGGCTGCTGTCGGCCGGCTCCCAGCTCGCCGCCCCCTGGGTAGCGCGCCGCATTGGCCTGATCAACACGATGGTGTTCACGCACATCCCGTCGAGCGTCTGTCTGATCCTCGCCGCCTTCGCCGACAGCCTGCCGGTGGCGCTCGCGCTGCTGTTCCTGCGCAGCGCCCTGTCGCAGATGGACGTACCCACGCGCTCGGCCTTCGTCATGGCGGTGGTGACGCCGGCAGAGCGCGCCGCGGCGGCGAGCTTCACCACCGTACCCAGGAGCCTCGCTGCCGCAGCTAGCCCCGCCATCGGCGGCGCCTTGTTCGCCGCCGGCTGGCTGGCGATGCCGCTGGTGGCCTGCGGTGTGCTCAAGATTGCGTACGACGTTGCACTTTGGCGCGCGTTTCGGAAGTACGAGGAATCTCCCTCGTGAGAGCGCTCGCGCGCAAGCGCATGGCGCGCCTTAGCGTACGATTTTTTCCGTTTCGTGAGCTGACCCCACCAAGCATGAGCACTACAGCCAGAGGGGTCAGATCGCCGAACTGTTCGGCTACCGGTCGTGGGCGGCTAGCTTCCTGCCGCAACTGGCACAGCAGGCTGAACAGATCGTGCGGCGCGACGTAATGCCAGGATTCGTGGCCGCCGAACTGATCGTTTGGCTCAGCGAGCACAAAATCATCCGGCCCGGCCACACCACCTTACAAGAGCTGGTCAGTGAAGCCCTGTCCACCGAACGCAGGCGCTTGGGCGGCTTGCTGGCAGAAGTGTTGGACGAATCGGCCAAAGCTGCGCTGGGCCAGCTCCTGGTGCGTGACGACACCCTGTCTCAACTGGCAGCGCTCAAGCAGGACGCTAAAGATTTCGGCTGGCGTCAGATGGCAGGGGAGCGCGAGAAGCGCGCCACGCTGAAGTCCTTGCACGGGATCGCCAAGGCGCTGCTGCCCAAGCTCGGCATCTCGCAGCAGAACCTGCTGTACTACGCGAGCCTGGCGAACTTCTATACCGTCCATGACCTGCGCCACCTGAAGGCGGAGCAGACCCGGCTCTACCTGCTGTGCTATGCCTGGGTACGTTACCGGCAGCTCACCGACAACCTGGTCGACGCGATGGCCTTCCACATGAAAAAACTTGAGGACGAGAGCCGCACGGGTGCGAAACAGTCCTTTGTCGCCGAACAGCTGCGACGCCATCAGGAAACGCCGCAGGTTGGCCGCCTGCTGTCGCTGTACGTGGACGACAGCGTGGCCGATCCGACGCCGTTCGGCGAGGTGCGCCAACGCGCCTACAAAATCATGTCCAGGGAATTGCTGCAAAACACGGCGCAGCGCATGAGCGTCAAGCCACTGAACAAACTGGCGCTGCACTGGCAGGCGGTGGACGGCCTGGCCGAACGCATTCGACGCCATCTACGGCCGCTGTACGTCGCGCTCGACTTCGCCGGCACGGCCCCCGATAACCCATGGCTCGCGGCGCTGACTTGGGCCAAGAGCGTGTTCGCCAAGCAGCAGCGCCTATCACAACGGCCACTCGACGAATGTCCGGCGGCAACGCTGCCGAAACGCTTGCGTCCGTACCTGCTGATGTTCGATGCCGAAGGCACGCCGACAGGCCTGCATGCCGATCGTTACGAATTCTGGCTTTACCGTCAGGTCAGGAAACGCTTCCAGGCGGGCGAGCTCTACATTGACGATAGCTTGCAGCACCGGCATTTGTCCGACGAGTTGGTTTCGATGGACGAGAAAGCCGCCGTGCTCGCGCAGATGGACATCCCCTTCCTGCGGCAGCCGGTCAGTGCCCAGCTCGATGCACTGGCGACCGAGTTGCGTGCGCAATGGGTGGCGTTCAATCGCGAGCTGAAACAGGGCAAGCTGACGCACCTGGAATACGACAAGGACACGCAGAGACTGACCTGGCGCAAGCCCAAGGGGGAGAACCAGAAGGCGCGCGAGCAAGCTCTCTACGAGCAACTGCCATACTGCGATGTCGCCGACGTGTTTCGCTTCGTCAACGGCCAGTGCCAGTTCCTGTCGGCGCTGACACCATTGCAGCCACGCTATGCGAAGAAGGTAGCCGACGCCGACAGTCTGATGGCGGTGATCATTGCCCAAGCCATGAACCACGGCAACCAGGTTATGGCACGTACCAGCGACATCCCGTACCACGTCCTGGAGAGTACCTACCAGCAGTACCTGCGCCAGGCGACGCTACATGTGGCCAACGATTGCATCAGCAACGCCATCGCCGCACTGCCGATCTTCCCGCATTACTCGTTCGACCTCGATTCGTTGTACGGTGCCGTTGATGGGCAGAAATTCGGCGTCGAGCGACCAACTGTGAAGGCGCGCTACTCGCGCAAATATTTCGGCCGCGGCAAGGGCGTCGTCGCCTACACGCTGCTGTGCAATCACGTGCCGTTGAACGGCTACCTGATAGGCGCACACGAGTACGAGGCTCACCACGTGTTCGACATCTGGTACCGCAACACGTCGGACATCGTGCCGAGCGCGATCACCGGCGACATGCACAGCATCAACAAGGCCAACTTCGCCATCCTGCACTGGTTCGGACTTCGTTTCGAGCCGCGCTTCACCGACCTCGACGACCAGTTGCAGGAGCTGTATTGCGCCGATGATCTGGCATTGTACGAGAAATGCCTGATCCGGCCGGCTGGCCAGATCGACCGGCAACTCATCGTCGGTGAGAAGGCGAACATCGACCGAATCGTCGCCACACTGGGCCTGAAGGAAATGACGCAGGGCACGCTGATCCGCAAGCTGTGCACCTATACGGCGCCGAACCCGACGCGGCGCGCAATCTTCGAGTTCGACAAGCTCATCCGCAGTATCTACACACTGCGCTACCTGCGCGACCCGCAACTGGAGCGTAATGTTCACCGCTCGCAGAACCGCATTGAGTCCTATCACCAGCTACGCTCGACCATCGCCCAAGTCGGTGGGAAGAAGGAATTGACCGGCCGCACCGACATCGAAATCGAGATCAGCAACCAGTGCGCCAGGCTGATCGGCAACGCGATCATCTTCTACAACTCGGCGATCCTGTCCCTGCTGCTGACGAAGTACGAGGCAGCTGGCAATGCCAAGGCGCTGGCGTTGATCACGCAGATGTCGCCAGCGGCCTGGCGGCACATCCTGCTGAACGGGCATTACACCTTCCAGACTGACGGCAAGTTCATCGACCTGGATGCGCTCGTGGCGGGACTGGAGCTGGGCTGACGGAAATTTCTGGGATTCCGGCGTACAACCCCGTAAAATAGAAGAGTGAGCACTTGATTTGCTGGTGCTTTCAAACAACGGTGTTGTTTTTTTAACAGCCGAACTGGAAAGGGAGGCTGAGCTGCTCAGTGATCACTTTATCCGTTGGCTGATTTACGCCGGCATGTTCGCTACAGGCACTGAACGACAACGCAGATGGTATGGTCTGTGCGTTCTGACTCGTCAAGGATCGGCCAATGGATCGTTTGTCTAATTTGCTCTCGCGGTTCGGCGTGCGGGCCAATCTGTTCTATGACGGCGACCTATGCGGCTCTGCATCTTACGATGGCGCCGAGCGGCGAGGTTATATCCATCTGCTTCAGGCCGGCAGCGTGACGTTGCTTGGTCCCGATCGCAAGGATTTGCAGCTCACTCGCCCTAGGGAAACGCTGATCAAAGCCACCCTTCCGGGATTTTTCGTCCGTGAGGCAGCAACTCCGAAATTCGCATCGTCATGACATCGAATTTCGGCTCTTTTTCAGCCCCGAATCATCGACCCGAGGCCCTTTCGGGGTTCATCGCCCCGATTTCTCGCCCTCAGGACGCACCTGTCCTGTAGGGCGCGCACAGACTTCTCTGCGACAGCACCAGATTCGCCATCGCGAACAGCACATGCAACTGCGCCGCGTTCTTCGCCAGACCCTTGTAGCGGCACTTGCGATGCCGGAACAGGTTCTTCACCACATGGAACGCGTGCTCGACCTTCGAGCGGATGCTCGCCTTGGCGTGCTCCGCCTGCTCGATGAGTTGGCGTCTCGGGTCCGTCTTGTCCAGCCTCTTGTAAGTCGTACGCCGGCGTGCGATCACGAATTCGGCCGGGCAGTCTTTCAGTTCGGGACGCTTGCCTGCACCCTGGTAACCAGCGTCGGCATGCACGTGCTTCTCCTCACCATGCAGCAGCTTGTGCGTCTGGCTCACGTCGGACGCGTTCGCCGCCGTGGCGGCAAGCGAATGAACGATGCCGGTGTGCGCATCCGTACCGATATGCGCTTTCATGCCGAAATACCACTGCTTGCCCTTCTTCGTCTGGTGCATGTCGGGGTCGCGCTCGCCCTCCTTGTTCTTCGTCGAGGGGGGCGCAGCGATCAAGGTGGCATCGACGATCGTGCCTTCGCGCAGGATCAGCCCCTGCTGACCGAGCTGTTCGCGGATCAGCGCGAAGATGCGCACCGGCATCTCGTGACGTTCGAGCAGGCGGCGAAACTTCAGCAGCGTGGTGGCATCGGGCGCCTGACGCTCGATCAGGTCGATGCCCACGAAGCGACGCACCGCGATGCTGTCGACGATGGCATCTTCAATCCCTTCGTCCGACAGGCCCAGGCAGTTCTGGCACAGATACATGCGCAGCATCGTTTCCAGCCCGACAGGCGGACGACCGCGCTCACCGCGGTAGTAGTGCGGCTCAATTAATGCCACCAGCTGCGACCACGGCACCAGACGATCCAGGTCGGTCAGAAACTTCTCCCGCCGCGTCGGCTTGCGACGCGCCGAGTACTCGAGATCGGCGAAGCTGGCTTGCTGTTTCATCTGGATGGTTGTGCCTATCGGGATGACCGGGGCATTCTACGGGGACGGGGTTAAATCAGTGTTTCCCTAGCTTGATTTTTATGCCACGCCCCGCCAAGCATCAATTGTTTGCGGGTGAGTCCGATGGCGCAAAGTTGTTGTGTGCTTCCATGGAGTTTGAGGGCGGAATTGATAATCCTTTGTCGGCTTCATTACCGGACTGTTTGGTGCTCGCACTCGATGATCTGCCCATGCTGGCAGACACGTTGGAGTGGATGTTTGCCGAGGCGGCAAATGTGCATTGTGGAAGGGAAGCCGCGCTTGAGCGCTTATTTGAGCTCCTAATCATTCTGTTGCTCCGTTACCTGCTCGATCATCACCAGTTGCGCACCGGAATGATGGCTGGACTGGCCGACATGCGGCTTGCCCGATCGCTTTTACAGATGCACAACTCCCCGGAACATGCCTGGTCAATAGCAGAGCTGGCCAGTGAGTCAAATATGTCACGCGCTGCGTATGCCGTGCATTTCAAGAGTGTCATCGGACAGACGCCTGCTGATTATTTGTTGAGTTGGCGAGTTAGCCTGGCTCAGAAGCTGATGCGAGAAGGGCGCTCGATTACGCTGATTGCAGCTCAAGTCGGCTACGAAAGTCCTTCGGCGCTGTCTCGCGCATTTAGACGCAAGACGGGGTTGAGCCCTCGTGACTGGTTGAAAGATCTGGCGGGGGAAAATGATGGCAAAAAGGCCTAAGGCATTACTGCCTTAAGCCATTGAAAAAATTATGCATTAATTTTACGTTTTTCCAGTTCAACCAGCGAATGGCTTGCCACAAATATCGAAACAGCAAGCAACCCTAAGTCTTTAAGCAGAAACTGACCTGGCGCAACGGAAATCGCCGGAAACCCTAAACTAGGCTCAATGACGCCCGGAGTGGAAAACATAAAGCTAAGGGTTGTGAAGAACAGGCCTGCAGACAGAGCGCCTCCTACCACGGATAGTTTGGGCGACAGCATGCGGCCTGCGATCAGAGTGCCGATCGAAATCTCTAGTATGCCGAGCAGGCTGGAGAACATGTCGACCGAAAAAATGCTATACACCCATCCCAAAAGCGGGCTGTTGCTCACCAGTGGAACCAGGCCCTCGGCCTCGTAGTGGGTAAATTTCATGCCGCCGAACCAGAAGTAAATAATAGCGAGAGCCAAGTACGCGCCATAGATACCTAGCCCCATAGTTTTGGTTCCAAGCGTTAAGTGGGCCTGTACGCTGGACTTCGAGTTTTCAATGCCTATGGTTTTCATGTCTGAGCTTCCAGTAGTGAGTGAGAGTGTGTTGGCTGCCGAACGCCGTATGCGTTGGCGATGAGATGATTATGGCTGGCATCTCTAATCAAGAGGCATCAGAAAGTATTGATTTCAGTGCAGATCGTCTTGGGGTCGTCTCAGAAAACGGAAAATAAAGCACGCTAAGCCGGTTGCAGCGGCCGTAGCGGCCTGAACTTGCCCGCGCCGATCTTGGCGCTGCTGCGCCAGAGGTAATCGCCGGTCAGGTTGATGTGC
>NZ_JCBANG010000151.1:0-8372 GCF_059760905.1 Achromobacter sp. 1011811831 | reverse complement strand
GGCGGAATTATCCGTCATTCCGGGGCCGGGCAGGGGCGCGGGCCGGCCGACGGCCCGTGTCCGGGCGGATCCCGCGCAGGCTTTCAGGCCGGTTCGCAGAATCTCAGGATGGCCTCGGCCACCGCCTGCGGCGCCTCGCGCTGCGGGAAATGGCCGACGCCGTCCAGCACGCGGCGTTGATAGCGGCCGCTGAAATAAGCGTCCTTGTGCTCGGACGTGGCGGGCGAATTGCAGGCATCGGCCCCGCCGTGCAGCACCAGGGTCGGCACGGCCAGCACGGGCGCGGGCGCCAGGCGCGCGGCATCTTCGGCATAGGACGGGTCGCCCTGGGCGTGGCCCCAGCGCTGGCGATAGGAGTGCAGCACCACCTCGGCCCAGTCCGGATTGTCGAAGGCGCGGGCGGCTTCGTCGAAGTCGGATTCCTGGTACCAGCCGGCGGGCGACCAGGTGTCCCACATGTAGCGCGTGAATTCCCGCCGGCTGTCGCGGAGGGTGGCGGCGCCCCTGGGCGTGGCCATGAACCAGTGATACCAGTAATTGCGTGCCTGGGACAGCGACATGGGCTGGTCCGGGCTGTTGGTGCCGTAGCCGACCGATATCAGCACCAGGCGCGAGGCCGCGCCGGCGTCCAGGCCGCAGGCGTTGCCCGCGGCGCGCGCGCCCCAGTCGTGGCCGACCAGCACGGGGCGCTCCAGGCCCAGCGCCGAGCAGAAGTCCAGCAGGTCGCGGCCCAATGCGGCCAGTTCGCCGCTGCGGGGCGTGTCGTCGCGCAGGAAGCGGGTCGGGCCGAAGCCGCGCAGCGCCGGGCAGAGCACTCGGTAGCCCGAGGCGGCCAGCCTGCCGGCCACGGTGTTCCAGCCTTCGGGGCTGTCGGGCCAGCCATGCAGCAGCACGGCGGCGCGCGCGCCGGCCGGATTCCATTCCAGGTAGGCGATGTCGAGCTGCGAGGTCTTTACGTGGTGATAGGCGGACATGGTGGAGCATTCCTGAGAGTCGTCACGCTTCGATCATAGGAGCGTTGAAGATCTTGATTGGTGAATAATTCTGCGTTGTTGTCCACGAATCATGACCAAAGACTTGCTGTCGGCGGGCGACAGCGGCGGTTGCCGGCGCGTCGGTGCTCCGTCCGGCGCGGCCGTCCGCAACGGTTCCAAATCCGGCGTCAATCGCCGCGATTGAACAAACCAAATGGACGCCCTGGCGGCCTGCGGCCAAGATGAACCCCTGCTTTTCCCGCGCCGCCGGCCTGGCGGGCGGCGAGCGCATCGTTTCAGCATGGAGAAAACATCATGACGGATTTTGTTCAAGCATTGGTCAGGGCCGAGCTGTCGCTGTTCGGCGTTGCCGCCGGCGAACCCGCGCAGGACGTGGCTGCGCCGGCGCTGGCGGCCGATGCGCCGGCCTTCGACGCCGAACACTATCGCAGCGCGCTGGGCTGAGGCCTTTTGGCGGGATTGCAGGATTAGGCAGGTTTCCCGCAAGAACGCGGCTGTACGCCGCGCGCCTCGTTTCCTAACATTCCTTTCCATGGCGCGGCGCCACTCGGCCCGCGCCAGGTTCTTGGGAAGGGATGAGCATGGAATCCGGAAAAATCTGGTTTGTGACCGGGGCCTCCGCGGGATTGGGGCTGGCGCTGGTCAGGGCACTGCTGGAGCAGGGCCATCGCGTGGCGGCGACCTCGCGCGACGTGGACGCCCTGCTGGACGCGACCGGCGCGGCGCTCGATGGCCGCCTGCTGCCGCTGGCCGTGGACCTGGGCAATGAACACAGCGTGCGGCGCGCGGTCGACGCGGCGCATGCCGCCTTCGGCGGCCTGGACGTGGTGGTGAACAACGCCGCCTGCGCCGCGCAGGGGCCGCTGGATCAGCTGTCGGACGCGGCGTTGCGCGAGGGCTTCGATATCGGCGTCTTCGGCGCCATGAACGTGATACGCGCCGCCATGCCGCGCCTGCGCGCGCAGCGTGGCGGGCATGTGTTCAACGTGTCGTCGATCCTGGGCTTCGATGGCGCGGGCGAGGGCTGGGGCGCGTACAGCGCGGCCAAGTTCGCGCTGGGCGGCCTGACCGAGGCGCTGGCCGTCGAAGCCGCGCCGCATGGCGTGCGCGTCACGCTGGTCTATCCGGGCGTGGCGCGCGTGCCGGCCCAGGTCGCGCGCACCCTGATCCAGGCCTCGCAGGCCCAGTACGCGCCAAGGCATCTGTTCCTGGGCCGCGACGCCTTCGACCAGGCGCGCAGCAAGATCCAGTCCGTGCAGCAGGAGCTGGCGCGCTGGCGCGAGATGTCGATCGCCATCGGTCCGGGCGACGAGCGCCGCCTGGCCGCCTGAGGCGCAGGGCGCGCGAAGCGAGGCGCGCGGATGGGAGCTTCCCGACCGCGCGCGGCCAACGGCGCGGCTCGCGCCTCGCGTCTAGGAATGGTTCGCGCCGGCCAGGCCCTGGACGATCTGGTAGATCCCCAGCAGCGCCAGGCTCGCCATGAAGCACAGCTTGAAGACGCGCGGCGACAGCCGGCCGCGCAGCCATTGTCCCAGTCCCATGCCCAGCAACGCGGGCAGCAGCATCAGCAGCGAGGCGCCCGCCGTATCCGCGCCGTAGCTGCCGTTCAGCCACAGGCCCGCGGCCAGCGCCAGCGTGGACACCGAGAAGGAGATTCCCATGGCCTGGATCAGCCCGTCCTTGCCCAGGTTCAGCGCCTGCAGATAGGGCACGGCCGGGATCACGAACACGCCGGTGGCGGCGGTGACCAGTCCCGTCGCGACACCCACGGCCAGACCCAGCGCGCCTTCGTGCCGCGCGGGAATGGCGGGCGGCGAACCGAACAGGCCCCAGGCCGCGTACAGGACCAGCGCGACGCCCAGGCATGCGCCGGCCCAGACGCCGGATGGCGCGCCCAGCCACCAGGCGCCCGCCAGCGTGCCCGCGCAAGCGCCGGCCTGCATGCCGGCGATGCGCCGCCAGATCGGGCCGAAGGTCGCGGCGGGCCGCGCCTGCCACAGGTTGGTGACCAGCGATGGCACCACCAGCAGCGCGGCGGCTTGCGCGGGCGCCATGATCAGCGCCAGCAGGGCCATGGAAATGGTGGGCAGTCCCAGCCCGACCACGCCCTTGATCATGCCGGCCAGGAGGAAGACGGCCGCCGCCGCGACCGCCAGCAGCGGCGTGGCGCCGGGCATCATCAGGTCGGCGGGACTCATGGTCTGACCTCCCGACGGTCGGCGCCGACAGCCAAGGCTATGGAAAAAACTGATGGCAAGGCAGGCGCGGCAGGATCGGAAAGGTAGCTGGGAGTGGCTGGGGTTGGCATCGAGAGCACCGGAATCAAGGTTGGAAATACGGGTATGCCGTTCATTTTCGGCCCACGCCTGGCGCGGCCCTATCGGGAACTTGCGTATGCAGGGTTCGGAAATTCCATAGCCTGCGGTGCTACGATCCTTGCATGCGCTTCGATCTCACCGACCTGCGGCTGTTCCTGCATGTGCAGGAAACGGGCTCCATCACTGCCGGCGCCCGGCGTTCCAACATGACGCTGGCCTCGGCCAGCGAGCGCGTGCGCGGCATGGAAGACACGCTGGGCGTGCCCTTGCTGTTGCGCGGTCCGCGCGGCGCGGAGCCGACGCCGGCCGGGCGCACGCTGGCGCATCACGCGCGGCTGGTGCTGGCGCAGATGGACCGCATGCGCGGCGACCTGGACCAGTACGGCCAGGGCTTGAAGGGATTGGTGCGCGTGCAATGCAACACCACGGCGCTGAGCGAGCACCTGCCGCCGGTGCTAGGCGAATTCCTCTTGCGGCATCCGCGCGTGTCGGTGGACCTGGAAGAGCGGCCCAGCCACGAGATCGCCGATGCCTTGCGCGCCGGCACTTGTGACATCGGCGTGCTGGCGGACTCGGCCGACCTGGGCGGCCTGCGGGTGGCGGTGTTCCGCCACGATCCGCTATGCCTGATCGTGCCCGCCGGGCATCCGCTGGCCGCGCGCGGAGCCGTCGCGCTGGCCGAGGCCGCGGACGAGGATTTCGTCGGGCTGGTCGAAGGTAGCGCCTTGCAGGAGCATGTCGCGCAGCATGCGCGCCGCGATGGCAAGAGCCTGTCCTACCGCGTGCGGCTGCGCGGTTTCGACGCGGTTTGCCGAATGGTGGGTCAGGGCGTGGGCGTGGCGGTCGTGCCGCGCGCCGCCGCCGTCCGGCACGGGCGTTCGGCCGGCTTCCGGCGGCTGGATCTGAGCGATGACTGGGCCGCGCGCGATCTCGTGCTGTGCGTGCGCGGCGACCTGCCCGCCTATGCCGAGGAACTGGTGGCACATGCCCTGCGCGGCGCGCCGGGCGCTACCCGCGGCGAGGCGGCGCCAGCTTCGGCGGAATAGGGGGCGGGGCTGGACTGCCCGGAGCGCCGGTTGTAGCGTATGGGGTTCCGGCCGCGCCGAGGGCTTGCCCCGCGGCGTTCGGCATTCCCGCCGCTTCCCGCCACCTCTTGCCGTCCGAACCGCCATGTCCGACGTCATTGCCGTTTTTCCGATCGAGCGCGAGGATTCCCTGATTTGCCATGGCGCGGCCTTGCGCAAGGCCACCCGCCGTGTCTCGCAGCTCTACGATGCCGTGCTCGCGCCGTGCGGGCTGAAGGTGTCGCAGCACTCCATCCTGTCCCACATCGCGCGCGCCGGCGCGCCGTCCATGACCGACCTGGCCCGTCTGCTGGTGCTGGATCGTTCGGCGCTGGCGCACAACCTCAAACCTTTGGTGCGCGATGGCTATGTCCGCACCACGCGCGACCTGCGCGACGGGCGCAGCCGCCGCGTCGCGCTCACCGATGCCGGCTGCGAGAAGCTGACACAGTCGCGCCGCCTGTGGACCGACGCGCAGGCCCGCTTCGAGGCCGCCTACGGCGCCGAGCGCGCCGTCGCGCTGCGACGCGCGCTGGCCGAGATCTTCTCCGAGGACTTCGCGCTCGCGTTCAGTCGCGGCTAGGGGCGGACGCGGTGTGCGCATCTGCGTGTTCGCGCCTTAGCGCGAACCGCGAGCGAACGCGCGGTTCGACAGTCCCAGCAGCGCGATGGCCACCAGCACGCAGGCCATGCCGGCGAGCTGGCGGGCCTGCAGCGCCTCGCCCAGCAGGCCGGCCGCCAGCAGCACGGCGCATACCGGCGCGACCGCGGTGAACAGCGCCGCTTCCGCGCCATTGCTGCGGGCGACGCCCGCGTACCACAGCAGGAAGCCGCCCACCGTGGGCGCCAGCGCGTAATAGGCCACGGCCAGCACCGCGTCGGCGGGCAGCGCCAGCGTCCAGGGCGCCTCGGCCAGCAGGCTCGCCAGCGCCGAGGCCGCCAGGCCAATGGCGGTCATGATGGTCGACAGCGCCAGCGGCGGCACCGGCGCGCGCAGCCGCTTGTGCAGCAGGATGAACAGACCTTCGCAGCACACGGCGCCCAGCACCAGCGCATTGCCCGTCAAGGACGAGGCGCCCGCCTGGCCGGCCGGACCCGCCATCGTCAGCCACACGCCCGCCGTGGCGATCGCGATCGCGGCCAGCGTGGCGCGGCCGGGACGCTCGCCCAGCAGCGTCACGGCCAGGACGGCGGACACCAGCGGCAATGCGCCCAGGATGATGCCGGCGTCCACCGCCGAGGCGCGTTGCAGGCCGGCGATGAGCAGCACCGTGTAGCCCACGCTGCCGGCCGCGGCCTGCGCCGTCAGCAACCCCCAGTCGCGCGCGCCGAGCCTGGGCAGGGACGCGCCGGTCAGTTTCATGATCAGGAGGAAGCAGGGCAGCGCCAGCGCGAAGCGCAACGCGGTGGCGGTGAAAGGGGGAAGCCCCGCCGCGATGATCTTGCTGGCGACCACCGTGCTGCCGACCAGCGCCATCGCGGCGGCCAGGCAGGCATAGCCTTGCATTCGGTCGCCCGGGGATTGAAGTGGCTTGCTTGCTGTGCTGCTCATGGACGTCCGGCCTTTCCGTGGAAAAGCACGCAGCGTAGGCGGACGGCCGACCGCGGGTCTTGAACGAAATTGCAGGCGCGGGGGCAGGCGCTCAGGCGGGGCGAGCGGCGGCCGCGTAGCGGCCCGGCGACAGCCCGTAGGCGCGGACGAACAGGCGGGTCATGTGGCTCTGGTCCGAGAAGCCGCCGGCCGCCGCCGCGTCGGCGAGCGTGGCGCCGGCCCGGATCCAGCCGCGCGCCAGCAGCAGCCGGCGCTGGACCTGGTAGGCATGCGGCGTCATGCCGGTGTCGCGGGCGAAGGCGCGCAGCGTCTGGTAGCGGCTCAGGCCGCAGGCGGCGGCCAGGTCGGCCAGCGACAGGCAGGCCGCCGGATCGTCATCGATGCGGGCGCGGGCGTGACGGATGGCCGAGGGCGCGGATGGCGCGGCGGCGCCGGCGCCGCGCCCGCCCGCCGCGCGCGCCAGCACGCGCAGCAGCAGCGCGTCGCAGGCCAGCGCTTCGGCGCTGGCGGTGGCTTGGGCGTAGAGTGCCAGCACGTCCCGCGCCAGGAAGGGATCGTCGAACACGGGTTGCGGAAACTCGAAGTCGCCGGCAGGCAGGAACTCGCGGGCCGCGTCGGCGGCGACCGAGGGATCCAGGTAGAGCATCTGCCACGCGCGGCCCGCGTCGCCCATCGGCGCGCCGTCATGGATTTCACCGGGATTGACGGTGATGACCTGCCCGGCCTGGGCCTGCACCTGGCCGCGTCCGCTGTGCGAGGCCTGCGCGCCATGGCGGATCACGCCGATGCCGAACTGTTCGTGCGAGTGGCGCGCGAAGGTCCGGTCGCTGCGCGCGGCCACGGCCTGCACGCCGGCCAGGGCGCTGCGCTGCATGAGGAACTGGCTTGCGGGCATGGAACGGGCCGCCGGAAGGCAGGAAACGCGGGGCTTGCAGTATCGCGCGGCGCGCGGGCGCGCGGCAAGCGCCCCGGGCGGGCCGCGTCGGTCGCTGCCGGCGGCACGCCCGGGCGGGCTTCAGCGCAGGCCGTGCGTATAGACCTCGCGCAGGGCCGCCGAGAACAGCGCCTCGACATTGCGGCTCGGGCCTTCGTCGCGCATGAACAGCGAGATGGGCGGCATCGTCCAGTCCAGCGAGTAGGGCACGATGGCCACGCCGGCGATGCGCACCAGCTCCTCGGCGATGTCGGCCGGCAGGATGGAGACGGCGCGTTCGTTGGCCACGATCATTTCGCCGATCAGCTTGGCCGAGTCGCTTTGCACCAGCGGCGTGGGCGGGGCCAGGCCGGCCCGCAGGAAAATGTAGGCCACCTGCTCGCGGATCGGGCTGTCGGCCGTGCCCAGGATCCAGTCCAGGTCCGCCAGCATGTTCCATTCCAGCCGCGAGCGGCCCAGCCGGGCGGCCAGCCGGCGGCTGGCGATGAGCCGGGGCGGCTGGTGGTACAGCGTCTCGAAGCGCATGCCGCTCAGGTCCACGGATGGCGTGGCCCAGCCGACCACGATATCCAGCGTATGGTCGCGCAGCTGGCGCAGCAGGGCGGGGCCCTGGCCCTCGTGGATGGTGGCGGTGATGCCGCGACCTTGCGGCAGGGTGCGGCCGATGGCGGCCGACAGCATCTGGCCCGAGACGAAGGGAATGGCGCCGATGTTCAGGTGCGCCGCGTGGCCGGTGGCCAGGGCTTCCATTTCCTGGACCATGTGGCCCAGGTCGTGGACCAGGGCGCGTGCGCGCGCCAGCACCACCGCGCCCAGCGGGGTGGGCGTCATGCCGCGCGCGGAGCGCTCGAACAGCGGCACGCCGAACATGCTTTCGAGTTCGGACAGGGCATTGGTCACGGCCGGCTGGCTGGTCGCCATCTGCTCGGCGACCCGGGTCAGCGACCCGTGCTGCTCGATCTGCAGCAGCAGCATCAGGTGCCGCATCTTGAGCCGCGAGCCCAGTTTCCGGACGACTTCCTCGGGATTAAACGAGGTCATATATTGGGGTCATAGCTAACACATAACTTTTTTATGATTTAACAATATTAAAACCTTATGAATATCTTATGCCTTTGGGCCTAGAATTTTTCCATACTTCAAGCCCAAGGAGGCATCGCCCCATGAATTCCCCATCCGACCGCCAGGCAGCCCTGGACTATCACCAGTATCCGGTCCCCGGCAAGATCTCGGTCGTGGCGTCCAAGCCGCTGGTCAACCAGCGGGACTTGGCGCTGGCCTATTCGCCCGGTGTGGCGGCGGCCTGTGAGGAAATCGTGGCCGACCCGGCCAATGTGTTCCGCTATACGGCGCGGGGCAATCTGGTGGGCGTGATCACCAACGGCACGGCGGTGCTGGGCCTGGGCAATATCGGCGCGCTGGCGTCCAAGCCGGTGATGGAAGGCAAGGCGGTGCTGTTCAAGAAGTTCGCCGGCCTGGATGTGTACGACATCGAGATCAACGAGACGG
>NZ_JCBANG010000150.1:0-8528 GCF_059760905.1 Achromobacter sp. 1011811831 | reverse complement strand
TTTTTAAAAAACAGAAGACGCCATACGGGTTCCCTTGTGGCGTCTCGGGGGACGGGAAATGTGAAAAAAAACCACCGCACCCCCATAAACAAAGGCAGACACCCCCCAACCCGCCAACCCCGCCCAAAGCCAGGCCACGCGGAGCCGGCTTCGCCGGTCCGCTGTGGCGCCCCCCTGGGGGGGAAGCGCCGTAGGCGCTTCGGGGGGGGGTCAATGACTTCCGCCGAGATAGGCTGCAACCACGGCCGGATCATGCTTGAGCTTGTCCGCCGAGCCGTGCACCGAGATGCGCCCGTTCTCCAGCACATAGCCGTAATCGGCCACGTTGAGCGCGGCGGCGGCGAACTGCTCGACCAGCAGCATGGTCACGCCCTCGTCCTTCAGGCGCGCGATGATGCGGAACACTTCCTCCACCAGGATGGGCGCCAGGCCCATGGACGGCTCGTCCAGCAGCACCAGCTCCGGGTTCAGCATGACGGCGCGGGCCATGGCCAGCATCTGCTGCTCGCCGCCGGACAGCGTGCCCGCCAGCTGCTCGCGCCGTTCCTTCAGGCGCGGGAACAGGTCCATGGCGCGGCCCAGGTCGGCCTGCACGTCGCCCTTGGGGCGGCTGCCGGTCAGGCGCGGAAAGGCGCCCAGCAGCAGGTTGTCGGTGACCGACAGCGTCGGGAACACGCGCCGGCCTTCCGGCGAGTGCGCCAGTCCCAGCCGCGCGATGCGGTGCGATTCCAGCCCGTCGATGCGCTTGCCGCCCAGCGTGACCTCGCCCGCGGTGGGGCGGATCATGCCGGACAGGGCGCGCATGGTGGTGGTCTTGCCGGCGCCGTTGGAGCCGATCAGCGTGACCACCTTGGCCTTGGGCACTTCCATGCTGATGCCATGCAGCACCTTGACCTTGCCGTAGCCCGCTTCCAGATTCTTGATCGATAGCATCTCGTGTGTCCCCTTGGCGTCAAGCGGTCGCGCCGCCCAGATACGCCTCGATGACCTTGGCGTTGCTCTGCACTTCATTGGGCAGGCCCTCGGCGATCTTCTGGCCGAAGTCCAGCACGGACACGGTGTCGCACACGCCCATGACCACGTCCATGTGGTGCTCGATCAGGATCAGCGTGATGCCGTGGTCGCGGACCTTGCGGATGATGGCCAGCAGCTCGACGATGTCGGGCGCGGTCAGGCCGGCGGCCGGTTCGTCCAGCAGCAGCAGCTGCGGGTCCAGCGCCAGCGCGCGGGCGATTTCCAGCAGGCGCTGCTTGCCGTAGGGCAGGTTGCGCGCTTCCTCGCTGGCCAGATCCTCCAGGCCGACGAATTCCAGCAGCGCCTGGGCGCGGGCCCGCGCGCGCTGTTCCTCGCGCTTCCAGCCGGGCGTGCGCAGCGCGATGCCGGCCAGTCCGGTGTTGAAGGTATGGTGCAGGCCCACCAGCACGTTCTCCAGCGCCGTCATCTCGCCGAACAGCTGCACGTTCTGGAAGGTGCGGGCCACGCCGGAGGCGGCGATGTCGGCCGGCGCCAGGCCCACCAGCGACTTGCCGGAGAAATCCACCGAGCCGGCCGTCGGCACGTAGATGCCGGTCAGCACGTTCATCATGGTGCTCTTGCCCGAGCCGTTGGGGCCGATCAGGCCGTGGATGGTGCCGCGCTTGACGGTCAGGTCCACCTGGTTCAGCGCCTTCAGGCCGCCGAACTGCATCAGCACGCCCTTGGCCGCGAGCAGGGTCTCGCCATTGCCGCGCGCGGCGTCGGGCACGGCTTCCTGCTGCTTGACCAGGTCCTTCTTGACCGACAGCGCCGCGCGGCGGCCCGAGAAGAACAGGTTGCGCACGAAGCCGACGATGCCGTCGGGCAGGTAATAGACCACGAACAGGATCATGGCGCCGAAGATGGTCAGGCGCCAGTCGGTGACCGCGTCCAGCCAGTACGAGAACACCGCCAGCGCGATGGTGCCGATGACTGGCACGGCCAGCTTGCGCGCCTCGGTGCGGCCGCGCGCGACGGCCATGGCGCCGCCGACCGTCACAACGACGGCCACGCCCAGCGCGATCAGCCGGAAGGTGGCGATGTCGTCCAGCATCTTGGGCAGCAGCACGATGATGGCCGCGCCCAGCAGCGCGCCGGTGCGGCTCTTGCGCCCGCCCATGATGATGGCCAGCAGGAACAGGATGGTGAGTTCGAAGTTGTAGGTGTTGGGCGAGATGTACTGTTCGGAATAGGAGTACAGCGCCCCGGCCAGGCCAGCGAAGCCGGCGCTGATGACGAAGGCGAATACCTTGTGCCGGTAGACCGACACGCCCATGCAGTCCGACGCGATCGGGCTGTCGCGCAGCGCCTCGAACGAGCGCCCCAGGTGCGACTTGAGGATGCGGTGCACCACGATCAGCGACAGCACCAGCAGCGCGGCGACCAGCCAGAAGTACTCGCTCTTGTTCAGCACGTGGCCGCCGATGGACGGCTTGGGGATCTTGATGCCCAGCGGTCCTTCGGTCAGGAAGGTCATTTCGTTGATGAGGATCTGGATGATGGTGCCGAAGGCCAGCGTCACCATCGCCAGGTACGGGCCGGTGACGCGCAGCGCCGGCAGCGCCAGCACCGCGCCGAAGGCCGCCGCGATCAGGATGGCGGCCGGCAGCGTCAGCCAGATGGGCAGCTGCAGATGGAAAAACAGCACGCCGGCCACGTAGGAGCCGATGCCGAACAGGCCGGCATGGCCCAGCGAGACCTGGCCGGTGTAGCCCACCACGATATCGAGCCCGAACAGCAGGATCGCGTAGATCATGATGGTTTCGATCAGGTGCAGGTAATAGGTGTTGGTCACGCCCAGCGGCACGGCGGCCAGGCAGGCGACGGCGACGACGGACAGCAGCAGATGCAGGGGTTTCATCGTCGTCACACCTTCTTGATCGCGGTCTTGCCGAACAGGCCGGCGGGTTTGAAGGTCAGCACGAGCAGCAGCAGCACCAGTCCAGGCACGTCCTTGTACCCCGTCGAAAGATAGAAGCCGGTGGTGGTCTCGGCGATGCCCAGGATCAGGCCGCCCACCACCACGCCCATGCCGCTGGACAGGCCGCCGATGATGGCGACCGCGAAGGCCTTCAGGCCCAGCACCGCGCCCATGGTGGCGCCGGTCAGCGTCAGCGGCGCCACCAGCACGCCGGCGAAGGCCGCCGTCAGCGACGACAGCGCATAGGAAAACGTGATCACCATGCCGGTGTTGATGCCCATCAGGCCGGCGGCGTCGCGGTCATTGGACGTGGCGACAAAGGCCTTGCCGTAGATGGACTTGCGGTTGAACACTTCCACCAGCAGCATCATGGCCAGCGCGCCAAACACCACCAGCAGCTCCATGGGCAGCACGTTGGCGCCCAGCACCTGGATCGGCGCCTCGGGCAGCGGCGAGGGAAAGCGCAGGTCGTCGCGGCCCCAGACGTTCTCGGCCACGTTCTTGAAGATGATGCCCAGCGCGATCGTGGCCATGATCCAGCCGAATTCCGACCGCGTCTTGATGGCCGGCCGCACGCCGACCCGCTCGACCAGCGCGCCCTGCGCGAAGCCGAAGATGCAGACGATGGGGATCATGACCCAGTAGTTCACGCCCAGCCCCACCAGCGTGAGGCCGACAAGCGCGCCCAGCATCAGGGCTTCGCCCTGGCCGAAATTGAGGGTGCCCGACGTGGCGAAGGTGAGCTGGTATCCGAACGCGATGACGGCATAGATCATGCCCAGCGCGATACCGCTATAGATAAGCTGTAGAAGAATCATGGTGTGTCTTCGTGGCGCCGGCGTCCCGTGCCAGATCCCTTGGCCGGAACGCGGTTCTCTGTTGTCCAAGGCGCTGCGCGCCACCTGCATCACATACAACGGCATCAGCCGGCCGCGCCGTGGCGAAGCTCCCTCAAGGGGCAGGGCCATGGCACCGCAAGGCTGCTTCAGTCAAACCGATCCGAAATACGCTGTGCCATCCCGAGGCCTCCCCCACGAAGAGCAAGGCCGCAACGCGACCAGGCCGTCCCCTGATCGGGGCTGCGCGGAGCCGGCTTGGCCGGTCCGCGGCAGCGCCCTTGAGGGAAGAAGCGCGCAGCGCTTCACGGGTGGGCTTCCCCCTCCGGTCCGCGGCAGCGCCCCCTTGAGGGGGAAGCGCCGGAGGCGCTTCGGGGGTGGGCTCCCTTAATTAGCCTTGATCACGCGCCCACCCTTGACCTCGCCGATCACCACTTCCTTGGCCGTGATCGCGTCGTGGTTGTCGTGGCTGAACGGCTTGTTGTAGGTCATCACCACGCCTTCGACCGGCGTCTGCAGGTTTTCCAGCGCCTCGCGGATCTTCGGGCCCTCGGTGGAGTTGGCCTGCTTGATGGCCGCGGCCAGCAGGAAGATCGAGTCATAGCCCTGGGCCGCCGACACCGGCGAGTCGATGCGGTTGTTCTTGGGCTTGAACTTGGCCAGGTAGGCGTCGATGAAAGCCTTGCGCTTGGGCGTGTCCGGGTCCTGGATGAAGGTCTGCGGCATGCGCGCGCCTTCGCCATTGGTGCCGGAGTTGTCGATGTAGTTGGCCATGGACAGCGTCCAGCTGCCGATGATCGGCACCTTCCAGCCCAGCTTGGCCATGCCGTTGGCGATCTGCGCCAGCTCGGGGCCGATGCCATAGGTCAGCACCGCCTCGGCGCCGGCTTCCTTGGACTTGAGCAGCTGGGCCGTCATGTCCACGTCCTTGATGTTGAACTTCTCCACGGCCACCGGCTTGATGCCCTTGGCGGCCAGGGCCTTTTCCAGGTCCTCGCGGCCGAGCTGGCCGTAGTTGGTGGAGTCGGCCAGGATCGCGACCTTCTTGAAGCCGCGGCGGGTGATGGCTTCCTCGACGATCATCGGCGCCTGGATGCTGTCGTGCGCCGCGTTGCGGAACACGTAGTTGTCCGGGTACTCGGGCGCCTTGAACTGGTGCGTGATGACGCTGCCCGTGGCCACGTTGTTGAACACCGGAATCTTGGCGTCCTGGTAGAAGCGCTGCGAGGCCAGGGCCACGCCGGTATTGATGTAGCCGACGGTGGCGGTGACCTGTTCCTTGTTGATCAGCTCCTGGGCGATCTGCACGCCGCGCTCGTTCTTGGCCTCGTCGTCGCGCTCCACCGCGACCAGCTGGCGGCCCAGCACGCCGCCGCCCTTGTTGATCTCTTCGATCGCCAGGCGCACGCCGTCGCGCATGCTCACGCCCATCGAGGAGGAGCCCCCGGTGTAGGGGCCGGCCACGCCGATCTTAATGGGATCGGCGGCGTGGGACGCGGCCGACAGGGCAAATGCAAGGGTTCCTGCCAGCAGCTTCAAACGAAAGTCCATGAGTGTCTCCGTTGTAATTGGTGGAACTGCGTCGAAAACCTGTTGCCGGCGCCTGGATGCAACGTGCGGCGCGCATGCTTGTGTTGCGTGGTGTGACTGTCTGCTTAATCTCTTACGCGAATCTGACTCGGCGGCGCACTTCCGTGGAAATCCCTAGGGAGGGTTTTTACGGGAATTGGGTAGCGGCCCGGCACTCGGCCGGCAGACCTAGGGTAAACGCCTGGGTGGCCGGGCCCCGGCGGACGCGGGGGGCAGCGGCTGGGCGTGCGGCCAGGGAGAGCGGCTGGGGGACGGCAGGCGCACGTTTTCGGACGGGAGGGCCGCGCATGGTCGTCCGCGAACCGGACGGGCATCGGGCCCGGGAGGGGCAACGCGGTCGATTACGGGTGGGCGGGGGAGTGCAGGCGGTCGTCGCCGTATTGCCGGATCACCTGCGCGATGACGACGCGGTAGCCGTCCAGCCAGCGGGACTGGGCGGCCTTGGCCTGTTGGTGCAGCGGGTGCCGGATCAGCGCCTGCAGCGCGTCCAGCGATTCCCAGTAATAGACATTGCTGACCAGTCCGCGCGCCGGGTCTTCCCAGGACTCCTCGCCCAGGTAGCCGGGCAGGGCGCGCGCGGCCTCGGCGATCTGGCCGTCCAGCAGGTGGAAATCCTCGTCGTACTGCTTTTTGGCGAAGATGAAGGTGGCGGTGTACATGGCGGCGCTCTGGGGCGAGGGGAGGAGGAAGGCGGTGGCGGGGAGGGGCCACCGCCAAGCGGGTGTCGGGCGGCTCAGATGCCCTTGAGCGCCAGACTGACCGCCAGCGCGGCCATGATCACGGCGATGATGCCGTCCAGCACGCGCCAGGCCGAGGCGCTGGCGAAGAACGGGGCGAACAGCCGCGAGCCGATGCTGAGCACGGCCAGCCACAGCAGGCTGGCGGTGAGGGCGCCGGCGGCGAAGGCCATGCGGGCGTCGTCGAAGCCGTGCGCCAGTGAGCCGACCACCACCATGTCCAGCCAGAAATGCGGGTTCAGCAGCGAGAAGCCCAGCGCGCCCAGCATGGCCGCGCGGCGCGAGGGCACGGCCTCGCGCGCCGCTGCCAGGCCGCCGTTCGCGCTCCAGGCGCGGCGGGCCGATTGCAGCGCGTACCAGGACAGGAAGGCCACGCCGAACCACAGCACGGCCGTGGTCAGCCAGGGGAACCAGGTGGTCAGGGCCTGCAGGCCGGACACGCTGGCGAAGATGAAGACGGCGTCGATCAGCGCGCAGATGGCGACCACGCTGGCCAGGTGCGCGCGCATCAGGCCCTGGCGCAGGATGAACGCGCTTTGCGCGCCCACGACGGCGAACAGGCCCAGCCCGGTGGCCGTGCCGCTGGCCCAGGCGGTGAAGAAGAGGGGGGATGACAGGGTGGCGAACATGATGCGGATACCTTTGCTGCTGCGCCTGTGCCGGCGCTCGATGGCTACAAGTCCCAGGCGCGCGCGAGGCGTTCGGCGCCCGGTCGTTTCCGGTGGTCTCCGGAGACGGCGGGCGCACGCGTGGTGCGCGGCATGGGTGTTTTCATCGTCAAGCCGGCCCGTTCCGGCGGCGGCAAGCGCATGCCGGAATGGCTTTTTCGTCCTGGGGAGGCTGGCGATGAAGCGGGGCGTCGGCGCGCGCAGGCGTGCCGGCATGATGAATTGTCGCTTGCCGGCTACATGAAATACAGCTAATTTTCCTTCATTATCTTAAGCAAAACTAATTCAGTCATGAAGATCGATCACGGCAATCTGCGGGCCCTGGCGGCGGTGGTGCGCGAAGGCAGTTTCGAGCGCGCCGCGCTGGCGCTGAGCGTGACGCCGTCGGCGGTGTCGCAGCGGATCAAGGCGCTGGAAGACCGCATGGGCCGGCTGCTGGTGCAGCGCACGGTGCCCGCCGCCGCCACCGCCGACGGCCGGGTGCTGGTGCAATTGGCCGAACAGACCGCGCTGCTGGAGCACGACGCGCTCAATCGCCTGGGCGTGGCCGAGGACGACGTGCCGCACGCCAGCATCCCCATCGCCGTCAACCACGACAGTCTGGAAACCTGGTTCGTCGAGGCGGCGCTGCAGTTTTCGGCGCGCACCCGCGCCACGCTGGACATGCAGTCCGAGGACCAGGATCACACGGCCGCGCTGCTGCGCAACGGCGCCGTGCTGGGCGCGGTGACCACGCTGGCCGATCCGGTGCAGGGCTGCCGCATCCATGCGCTGGGCAGCATGCGCTACGTGGCGACCTGCTCGCCAGACTTCCACAAGCGCTATTTCTCGCAGGGCGTGAACGCCCAGACGCTGGCGCAGGCGCCGGTGCTGGTGTTCAACCGCAAGGACGCGCTGCAGGCCCGCTTCGCGCACAAGATCTCGGATCCCGCGCCCTGGCAGCCGCCGGTCTGGTGGGTGCCGTCCACCCGCGCCTTCGTGCAGGCCACGCTGGGCGGACTGGGCTGGACCATGAATCCGCTGCCGCTGGTGCAGGAGCACCTTGACGCAGGTCATCTGATGCTGCTGCGGGGCCGCGCCTGGGAAGACGTGCCGCTGTACTGGCAGCATTGGCGGGTAAACTCCGAGGCGATGGAAGCCCTGACCGATTCGGTCCTGTCCGCCGCGCGCAGCCTGGTGCGGCGGCGCTAATCTCCCGGAGGACATACGCATGAAACTACGCAAGTTCGCAGTCATCGCCGCCATGGGCCTGTGCGCGGCCGGTTCCGCCTGGGCCAAGGACTACCAGGCCGGCCAGGTCGAGATCGACGACCTGTGGGTGCGCGCCTCGGCGCCGGGCCAGTCCAATGGCGCGGGCTACATGGAGATCGACAACAAGGCCACGGCCGCCGACCGCCTGCTGTCGGTCAGTTCAAGCGTCGCCGAGCGCGTCGAGCTGCATACCGTGGAAACCAAGGATGGCGTGGCCAAGATGCGCCAGGTCGAGGGCGGCATCGCGCTGCCCGCCGGCGGCGAGGTCAAGCTGGCCCCGGGCGGCTATCACGTCATGTTCCTCAAGCTGAAAGCCCCCTTCGCCGAAGGCGCTTCGGTGCCCGCCACGCTTAAGTTCGAGAAGGCCGGCGAGGTCGCCGTCCAGTTCAAGGTCAAGCCCGCCGCGCACAACCCCGGCATGAGCCACGACCACAGCTCGATGAAGCACTGAGCGCCAGGCGCTCAGCCGAGCAAGGCGCAAGCGCGATGCCCGCTCCACGGAGCGGGCATC
>NZ_JCBANG010000149.1:0-8614 GCF_059760905.1 Achromobacter sp. 1011811831 | reverse complement strand
CGTGACGGCCTGCGCGTGGCCGAGGGCGCGACGCTGGACGTGGCGATGCCGGTGTACCGATACGAGCCGGGCAGCGAGGCCACGGGCCAGCGGCCGGCGCCGGCGCTGCTGCTGGCGCCGGTGTACCAGGAGAACCCGCTCAAGGGCGCGCTGACGCAGCGCGCCGGCGCGGACCTGACGCTGCGCTCGCAGCGCATCGAGGATGGCGCGGACATCGATATCGGCGCTGGCGCGCTGGTGTCGGTCGATCCTGGCCGCACGATCCGCCTGCTGGGCGGCGGCAACAGCCGTATCACCGTGGATGGCGCGCTGCGCGCGCCCGGCGGTCGTATCGAGTTGGATATCGTCGCGCCGGCCTCCGACGTGCGCGACAACCCCGCGACCAGGACGCACAACCGCGCCATCTGGATCGGCGGCGCGGCGACGCTGGACGTCGCCGGCCGCGCCGCCGGCGGCGTGGATATCGACGGCCGCCGCTACGGCAAGGCGCAGGCGGGCGGCAGCATCCTGCTGGGCGGCGCGCTGGACTGGGACGCGACCGGCATCGCCGAGAGCGCCCGTGATATCGCCATCGTGGTGCGCCCGGGCGCGTTGCTGGATGCCTCGGGCTCGCGCCTGGCCATCGACGCGCCGCGCGGCAGCCGCCCGGGGACGCTGGACCTGGCCGGCGACGGCGGCCAGATCGTGCTGAAGTCCAGCTATGGCCTGTTCCTGGACGGCGACATGCGCGCCCGGGCGGGCGGCGCGGGCGCGGCCGGCGGCACGCTGGCGCTGGCGCTGGAAACGCCGACGTTCCCGCTGTCGGTCAACGCCGAGGACGGCGTGCGCCGGCCGCGCGAACTGATCCTGTCGCAGGGCACGCAGGCCAGCGGCCTGGCATCGGATCTCAAGCCGGGCCAGCTCGATCCGGCGCTGCATCATGGCGCGGCGCGCCTGTCGGCGCGGCAGTTCGAGGCCGGCGGCTTCGGCAACCTGTCGCTGCTGGTCAACGGTATTCTCAGTTTCGACGGCGACGTGGCCCTGGCGGCCTCGCAAAGCCTGCGCTTCTATGCCGGCAGCTATGCCGTGACCGATCGCGCGGCGGCCGGCACGGCCGTCAGCCTGTCCGCGCCATACCTGCGCCTGGCCGGCGCGGCGCGCGCCCGGGGCGACGGCGTCACGCCGACGGTGACGTGGCGCGACGGCGCGTCCGCGCGGCCCGGCGTGGGCAGCTTCACGGCCGACGCGGACCTGATCGATATCCGCGACCGGGTCGGCTTCGGCGCGCGCGGCGCGGTGCCGTTGCTGGCCGGCGCGCCGGTGACAGTGGATCGGCGCGGCTTCGACCAGGTCAGCCTCAACAGCCGTGGCGACGTGCGCCTGCTGGGCGGACAGGCCGGCCGTGGCCTGTCCGGCGACGCCACCACCGAGCTGGGCACCAACGGCGACCTGCGCATCACCAGCGCGCAGCTCTATCCGGCCACCGGCGCCAGCGCGACCATCTGGGGCGGCTATGAAACCGGCCGCCGCCTGGAAATCCTGCGCCAGCCCGGCGCCGAGTCGGTGGCGCCGCCGCTGTCGGTGTTCGGCTCGCTGAGCCTGGGCGCGGACACGGTGATCCAGGCGGGCACCGTGCGCGCGCCCATGGGCTCGATCAGCCTGGGCCAGGATGCGCGTGGCAGCGACAGCTGGCGCGCGCGCTCGGTCGAGCTGATGCCCGGCAGCCTGACTTCGGTCAGCGGCGCCGGCGTCATGGTGCCCTATGGCGGCACGGCGGATGGCCTGACGTACACCTATGCCGGCGCGCCGCTGAAACTGCGCGAGCAGAACACCGGCGGCATTGCGTTCTCCGGCCATACGCTGACGGGTCACCAGGGCGCGGTGCTGGACCTGAGCGGCGGCGGCGAGCTGCGCGGCGCCGCCTTCGTGGCCGGGCGCGGCGGTTCGGTGGACATCCTGCGCACGCCGCTGGTCAACGCCAATCCGACATTCACCAACAGCGCGACCGGCAATGCGATCTACGCCATCGTGCCGGGCCATGCCGGCGGCTACGCGCCGGTCGCGCCCGACACGGCGGGCAGCGAACCCGTCGTGGGCCAGACGCTGACGTTGACGCAGGATGCGGGCGGATTGAAGGCCGGCGTCTACACGTTGATGCCGGCGGCCTATGCGCTGATGCCGGGCGCCTACCGCGTCGAGCTGGGCGCGGAGACCTTGCTGCCCGGCGCGGCGCCGACGCCGCAGGGCTCGCTGGTGGCGTCGGGATACCTGGGCGTGTCCAACACCGGACTGCGCGCGGCGCTGCCGCGCCAGCTGCTGCTGACGCCGGGGGAGCGGGTGCGCTCGCATTCGAACTACAACGAGATGAGCCATGACGCCTTCGTGGCGGCGGACGCGGCGCGCAAGGGCGGCCTGCGCGGCCAGATCACGGCCGACGCGCGCACCCTGCGCCTGAACTACGAGCGCGTCCTGCCGCAGGAAGGCAAGCCCATGCTCGGTTTCGACGGCGTGGCGCGTTTCGCGGCCGCCAAGGGCGGGGTGGACGGTACGCTGGAGGTCCTGGCCAACGACGTGGAACTGCTGGCCGATGGCGCGAGCCGGACGGCGGGCTACACGGGCGCTTCGCTGTCGGCGTCCGCGCTGAACCGTTTCAATCCCGTGCGCATGATGGTCGGCGGCCGGCTGGATCTGAAGCCGGGGGACAACTACGCGACCTTCGTGTCCAGCACCAACAACGTGACCGTGCGCGCGGGGGCCGCGCTCAGCGCCGCCGAGGTATTCCTGATCAGCGGCGCCACCTGGGGCGGCATCACGGTGGAAGAGGGCGCCGCCATTTCGACCATCGGCCGTGGCAAGCCGGCCTACGATTCCAGCACGGGCTTGGTGTACGCCGCCGGCAGGACCGGTGTGCTGGGCCTGAGCAACGGCACGATCAACCTGCTGCCGGCCACGCCGGAAATGGCGCAGGGGCCGGGCTACATCAATATCGGGGCCTGCGCCGGCGCCTGCACGGGCGCCGCCACCACGCTGGCCGCCGAAGGCACCTTGCTGGTCGCCACCGACCGCGCCTTCACGCTGGCCGACAATGCGCGCTATGGCGCGCGCAACCTGCTGCTGGCGATGTCCACGCTGAACCTGGGCGACGAGGCCGCGCTGGCGCGGGCGGCCGCCGCCGGCGCCTTGCCGAACGGGCTGATGCTGAACCAGCGCGTGCTCGACAAGCTGCTCAAGGGCAATGCCGGCCCCGGCATTCCCGCCGTCGAAACCCTGATCCTGAACGCGCGCGATTCGGTCAACGTGTTTGGCTCGGTGACGCTGGACGCCACGCAGGGCAAGGGCGTGGGCCGGCTGGTGCTGGGCGCGCCGGCCATCTACGGCTATGGCGGCGCCGCCGACACCGCGACGATCCGCTCGCGCGAACTGGTGTGGACCGGCGTGTCCGCGCGTCCCTCCCATCTCTCGGGCCAGTACGATCCGGCGATACCGGGAGCGGCCATCGCGGACCGGCTGGGCGACGGCCGGCTGCAATTGGCCGCCGAGCGCATCGTGTTCGGCTACGGCCCGGACACCCAGCCCGTGAACTGGCTGTCGGCCGAACGCCTGGCGCTGGGTTTCGCCGGCGTGGACCTGCTGGCCAGCGAGCGCGTGACCGCCAATGGCCAGGGCACGCTCAAGGCCTATCACCGCCAGGGCGCGTACCAGGCGGGCAAGGGTCATGCCTACAGCGGCGGCGACCTGAACATCGTGACGCCGCTGCTGACGGGCGAGGCCAGCGCGTCCATGGCCTACACGGCGGGCGGCAGCCTGACGCTGCGCCGGCCGCAGGGCGCGGCGGCGCTGTCCGGGCAAGCCGGCGCGCTCGGCGCGCAGCTGACGCTGGCGGGCGGTTCGGTGGATCTGGACGGCGCGATCGCGCTGGCCTCGGGCAAGCTGAAGATCAAGGCCGAGCGCGACCTGCGCCTGGGCGCGCAATCGCGCCTGGACCTGGCTGGCCGCGAAGTGCTGTTCTACGACCAGGCGCGCTACACCTGGGGCGGCGACCTGACGCTGGATAGCGCGGCGGGCAATATCGAGCAGGAGGCCGGCTCGGTCATCGACCTGTCGGCGCGCAAGCAGCGCGGCGGCACGCTGGCCGCGACGGCGCTGGGCGCCGGCGCCGGCCGGATCGACCTGCGCGGTTCCATCCTGGGCGGTGCGTCCGGCCTGTACGACGCGGGCGGCACGCGCGTGCCGTATGACGGCGCCGAGATCACGCTGCGGGCGCAGACGCTGGCCGATTTCGCCGGACTGAACACTCGCCTGAACGCGGGCCAGGTTCATGGCGCGCGGCGTTTCCAGATCAAGCAGGGCGATCTGCTCGTGGGCGACGAGGTACGCGCGCGCCAGGTCAGCATCACGGTGGATGGCGGCAGCCTGACCGTGGCCGGCCGCATCGACGCCAGCGGCTTCCAGCCCGGCATCATCCGCCTGGCGGCCAAGGGCGACCTGAACCTGCTGGGCGCGCTGGACGCGCATGGCGCGGGCCTGCGCCGCGACAGCCATGGCCAGATCATCGACAGCCCCAACCGCGCGCAGGTCTCGCTCACGTCGAGCCTGGGCACGTTGACGCTGGCTCCGTCGGCCAGCATCGACCTGCGCGTCGGCACCGAGGCCGCCGGCAACGACGGCCGCGCGCGCGGCACGCTGGACCTGAACGCGCGCCGCGTGGGCGGCGCAGGCACGCGCGGCGACGGCGCGGGCGCCGATGATGTGGCGATCCAGGTGCAGGGCCGGCCGCAGGTGCGGGGCGCGTCCCTCATCGCGGTGAACGCGTTCCGCGAGTATGCCGACGCCGAATTGGCGAGCGCGCCGGACGTGTCCGGCAGCAGGCCCCAGCTGATCACGCAGGACATGCTGATCCGCATCGACCGCGACAGCCAGGATTTCATCAACGCGGCGCTGGGCAACGGCGCGCTGCGCGCGCGGCTCGCGGGGCTGGACGGCTACCGCCTGCGTCCGGGCGTGGACATCGTCAGCGATCCGCTGATCAATCCCGCCGGCAACCTGACGGTGGTGGGCGACCTGGACCTGTCGGGCTTGCGCTACGGCCCGGGCTCGGACCGCAACGATCCCGCGCGGCGCGGCTTTGGCGAGCCGGGCGTGCTGAACATCCGCGCGGCCGGCGACCTGACCATTCACGGCAGCATCAACGATGGCTTCGCCCCGCCGCCGTCCACGCCCGACGATCAAGGCTGGTACCTGTTCGAATGGCGCAATGCGCAGAACAGCGGCAACACGCCGTTCGGCGGCGATATCGTGATTCCCATCGACGGCGTGTCGCTGGACAAGGGCACCGTGTTCCCCAAGGGCGCCGTGCTGAACTACGACCTGCCGGCCGAGGGCGTTACCTTGCCCAAGGGCATCGCCTTGCCGGTGGCGGTGGAGCTGGCCGGCAACTATGTGCTGCCGGCGGGCGTGGTGCTGGGCGCGGACGTGTACCACGGCGACGGCTCGGTGGCCTGGCGCGCCGGCACGGTGCCGACGGCCGACGTGACGCTCGCGCCGGGCATGAAGCTGGGCGCCGGCACGGTGCTGCGCGCCGAGACGCTGGCGGCGGCGCTGACCTGGCCCAAGGGCGTGGCCTTGCCCGCGCCGATGACGGCCAGCGGCGTGCTGGCGCTGGCGCGCGGCGCCTTGATTCCGGCCATGACCAAGATCGAGCTGCCCGATGACAAACCGGTCAACCTGCGGCCGAAGACGGGCGAGTTCCAGGGCGCCAACTGGGCGCTGGCGCCGATGCTGCCGCAGGGCGCCACCAGCTGGAGCCTGCAGCTGACGGCCGGCGCCGACCTGGGCTCGGCCGATCCGCGCGCGGTCGATCCGGCGTCGCGCGGTTCGCTGGTGCTGGCCGACTCTCACGCCTCCACTCGCATGAAGATCGTGCCGGGCGGCGTTGGAATGGTGTACGCGCCCAACGATCTCGGTTACCCCGTGGGCGAGCCGGTGGACCCGGACTGGGTCAGCGATTGCGACCTCTTCCCCGGGCTTTGCGTGACCGATCCCAAGCGCATCAAGCGCACCTGGACGCAAGCCGGCTCCGACATGTTCGGCACGGAAGTGGATACGCCGGTGCAGGAAGAACTGGTCGTCTTCTGCGACATGATCCCGGGCGTCTGCAACGTCGAGATCCTGCCGATCCGCGACATCGCGTCGGCCGAGCTGCTGGCGCCCATGTTCAGCGTGGTGCGCACCGGCGCCGGCGACCTGGGCGCGGCGGCGGCCGGCGATCTGCGCATGGACACGCCCTATGGCTTTTATACGGCGGGCACGCCATCGACGGCGTTGCTCCGCGCCGACGGCAGCGATCCGTATGCGCAGCCGCGCGGCAAGCACATCTTCGATCCGGCGGGGGGCCCCGAGCAGGCCTCGCTGCTGGGCCCGCAACAGGATGACTACAGCGCGGCCAACGGCGCGTACCGGGCCTGGTATCCCGAGCGCGGCGGCAACGTGGACATCGTCGTGGGCGGCTCCGTGTCCGGCGACGCCTGGACGGAATTCGCGCCGCCCAACCGCCCGCAGACGCCCAGCGCCAGCGTCGGCAACTGGCTGTGGCGCCAGGGGTCCGACGCCTTGCCGGCCTCGTGGTGGATCAACTTCGGCGCTTATGCCGTGCCCATGGCCACCAATATGTGGGCCAGCAGCCATCCGTACATTGTCGGCTTCACCGGCTTCGGCACGCTGGGCGGCGGCAACCTCAGCATCGCCGCGGGCGGCGACGCCGGCATCGTGGCGGCGCGCGGCCTGGGCGACTATGGCGCGCCGGAACCGCGCAGCCGCGCCCTGGTCGCGGCCGTGGGCGGCACCGGCCGCGTCGCGCCCGACGGCAGCCTGGCGCTGACCGGCGGCGGCGACCTGAAGCTGCGCCTGGGCGGGGTCCTGAACCCGGATCTGGACGCCTCGCAGTACGCCACGCAGTACCGGACCAATCGCCAGAAGCCGGACCTGGACGGCATGGTGACCAACCTGCGGGGCGCCATCCAGATCGAGGCGCGTGCCATCGGCGGCTCGCGCCAGCTGTTCCGCCAGGACGCCGTCGCGCAGCCCGGCCTGACGGGCGACGCCATGGATCCGAGGCCGATCAACCCCTTCGTGCCGACGCTGTCGAGCGCCAGCGGCGGCATCACGCTGGTGCCGGGCGACGCCGCCGTCTATCTGGAGACCATGGGCGACCTGGTGCTGTCCGGCGTGTCCGATGCCGGCCGCGTGCGCGTCCTCAATACCTCCATCCAGGCGCCGGGCAATGGCCTGTCGGTGGGCGGCGGCCAGAGCTGGTTCTCGCTGTGGACGCCGGCCACCGCCATCAATCTGTTGAGCGCGGGCGGCAATGTCACGCCGGATACCTCGCTGAGCCATGAGGCCGCCGGCTCGGCTTCCGTGATCCGGGGGGACGACGTGACCGTGTATCCGTCGATCCTGCGCGTGACGGCGGCCTCCGGCAATATCTACTACGGCCGTTCCGCCAAGAGCGGCTCGCCCGGCAGCACGCCGGCCGGCGGCCTGCTGTTGGCGCCCTCGGCCAGCGGCGAGCTGAGCTTCCTGGCGCAGCAGTCCATCTATGGCGGCGGCACGCCGGTCAGCATGTCCGGTTCGGACACGCCGCTGCCCACGCCGTTCATGCCAGCGTATGCCGGGTATGACCTGGCGGGCGGCCTGCAGCGCGGCTCGCACAACAACAGCATCGACGGTTCGCCGGTACCGCGCGCGGACGGGCCCGTCGCGCCGACCAAGGACGCGCATCCGCTGTTCGCCTTCGGGCCGGACACGCCGGGCGCCCGATCCTTGCGCGCGGAAGGAGCGGAACCGATTCGCTTCTATGCGGTGCAGGGCGACCTGGTTGGCCTGAGCTCGGGCATGTCCGTGCAGTACCTGCCGCAGACCAACCGCAGCATCCTCAACTGGCTGCGCGCGGCGGCGCCGGTCCAGGCGCTGGCCGGGCGCGACATCGCCGGCCTGGGCGGCGTGTTCCTGCACAACGGCCCGTCGGATGTCTCGCTGCTGCACGCCGGCCGCGACATCTGGTATGCCGACGTCAAGGTGGCGGGCCCCGGCCTGCTGGACGTGGTGGCGGGCCGCAACCTGGTGCAGGAAGACCGCGCCAGCATCGTCAGCGTCGGCCCGGCGCTACGCGGCGACAAGCGGCCGGGCGCGGATATCGCGATCACGGCGGGCGCCGGCGCGGCCGGTCCCGACTACGACGCGCTGGGCAAGCGCTACCTGGACCCGGCCAACCGCGCGGTGGCCGGCCAGACCCTGGCCAGCCAGCCCGGCAAGGTGGTCCATACCTATGAGCGCGAGCTGGCCGACTGGCTGCGCGCCCGCGACGGGTTCACGGGCAGCGACCAGGACGTGCTGGCGCGCTTCGAGGCCCTGCCGCTGGCCCTGCGCCAGGCCTTCCTGCGCTCGGTGTACTTCGCCGAGCTGCGGGCCGGCGGGCGCGAGTACAACGACCTGCAAGGACCGCGTCCGGGATCGTACCTGCGCGGCCGCCAGGCCATCGCGGCGCTGTTCCCGGAAGGCGCGGCGCGCGAAGGCGGCATCTCGATGTTCGGACCGTCCGGCGTGCGCAGCGTCGGCGGCGGCTCGATCCAGCTGCTGG
>NZ_JCBANG010000148.1:0-8988 GCF_059760905.1 Achromobacter sp. 1011811831 | reverse complement strand
CGTGACGGCCTGCGCGTGGCCGAGGGCGCGACGCTGGACGTGGCGATGCCGGTGTACCGATACGAGCCGGGCAGCGAGGCCACGGGCCAGCGGCCGGCGCCGGCGCTGCTGCTGGCGCCGGTGTACCTGGAGAACCCGCTCAAGGGCGCGCTGACGCAGCGCGCCGGCGCGGACTTGACGCTGCGCTCGCAGCGCGAGGATCACGAGGGCGGCGACCTGCGCATCGACGCCGGCGCGGTGGTGTCCGTGGATCCGGGCAGGTCGATCGCGCTGCTGGGCGGCGGATCGAGCAGCATCGTGGTGGACGGCCGCCTGAACGCATGGGGCGGCGCCATCTCGCTGGACATCAAGGGACCGGCGACCAACAGCCCCAAGACGAGCATGCAGCCGCATGCGCGTAGCATCTGGATCGGCGAGCGCGGCGTGCTGGACGTGGCGGCGCGCGTCGCCGGCGCGACGGCGCTGGATGGCCGCCGCTACGGCACGCTGGCCAACGGCGGCAGCATAGCCATCGGCGGCAAGCTCGATTGGGACGCCACCGGCAAGGCCGCCGCGCCGGACGTGGCGGTGGTGCTGCGCCCAGGTTCGGTGCTGGATGCGTCCGGCGCCAGCGCGGCCTTCGACTATCAGGACGGCGCGCGCACGCGCACGGTCGCGGTTGCATCGGACGGCGGCAGCATCGTGCTCAAGTCGTCCCATAGCCTGCACCTGGACGGCGCCATGACGGCGCGCGCCGGCGGCGCGGGCGCGGCCGGCGGCACGCTGGCCATCGCGCTGGAAACGCCGGTCTTCCCGGTCTGGGTGGCGCCGGACGATGCGTTGCGCGCGCAGCGCGAGTTCACGATCTCGCAGCACGCGCGCGACAGCGGCCTGCCGGCGGACATCCAGCCGGGCCAGGCGGCGCTGGCGTCGCGCTATGGCGCGGGCCGTTTGTCGGCGGACCAACTCGCGGCCGGCGGCTTCGACAATCTTTCCCTGCTGGTCAACGGCATTCTCGGCTTTGACGGCGACGTGAGCCTGGCCACGCGCCAGAGCCTGCGCCTGTATGCCGGCGCCTACGGCCTGGCCGAGAGCGCCGCGGCCGGCAGCCATGTGCGCCTGGCCACGTCGCATCTGCGCCTGGCGGGCGCCACCGGCGACGTGACGGACAGCGACGCCATGTACTCGGTGAACTGGCGGCGCGGCGCGTCCAAGCGCGCCAGCGACGCGCGCTTCGGCGCCGAGGCCGACCTGATCGAGGTGCGCGACCGCGCGGGCTTCGGCGGCGCCAGCGGCAGCATCGAGCAGCAGGCCGGTCCCGCCGTCGCTATAGACCGGCGCGGCTTCGCCGACGTCGATATCCTCAGCCGTGGCGACCTGCGCCTGTTGGGCGGCACCGCGGCGCGCGGCCTGGCCGGCAAGACCACCACCGAACTCGCCGCCACCGGCAACCTGAACATCACCGCCGCGCAGATCTATCCGGCGGCGGATGTCGACGCGCAGATCGTGGCCGGCTACAAGCCGGGCGACACGCTGGAGATACGTCGCCATGCCGGCGCCGAGCCGGCCGTGCCCGCGTCCGTCTTCGGCAGGCTGCTGCTGGGCGCCAATATCGTGCGCCAGGGCGGCATCGTGCGCGCGCCGCTGGGCCAGCTGATCCTGGGCACGGACGCGCGCGGCGCATCGTCGGCGCGCGCGCAGCGCACGGAACTGCTGCCGGGCAGCATCACCTCGGTCAGCGCGGCCGGCCTGGTCATGCCATATGGCGGCACCGTGGATGGACTGGCCTATCAGTACAACGGCGCGCCCGTCACGCCGAGGCCGCTGGGCGCCAGCGGCATCACGCTGAATGGCGACAACGTGGCGGGCGCGACGGGCGCCGTGCTGGACCTGTCGGGCGGCGGCACGCTGACCGGCGCCGGCTTCATTTCGGGGCGCGGCGGCTCGGTGGACATCCTGCGCACGCCGTTGGCCAACGCCAACCCCGTGTTCAAGGACAGCGCCGCCGGCAACGCGGTCTACGCCATCGTGCCGGGTGGCGCGGGCGGCTACGCGCCGGTCGCGGCCGACGCGGGCGCGCCGCTGGTGGGGCAGCAGATCACGCTGGCGCAGGACGCGGGCGGCCTGAAGGCCGGCACCTACACCCTGCTGCCGTCCACCTACGCCATGTTGCCCGGCGCCTACCGGGTCGAGATCGGTCCGCAGTCCGCGCCCGGCATTCCGTCCGTGGCGAACGCCTATGGCTCTCAGGTGGCGACCGGCTATCTGGGCGTGGCCAACACGGGCATCCTGAAGTCCCTGCCGAACCAGCTGCTGCTGACGTCCGGCGATGCGCTGCGCAAGCACGCCAGCTATAACGAGACCGGCTTCGACGCCTTCGTGATGGCGGACGCCGCGCGCAAGGGCGGCATGCGCGGGCAGATCGCGGCCGACGCGCACGATCTGACGCTGGACTATCGCTACTTCAAGCCGCAGCCGGGCAAGCCGCTGCTGGATTTCAACGGCGTGGCCCGCTTCGACCGTGGCGACAGGAACGGCCTGGGCGGCAGCCTGATGGCCCTGGGCCACCGGCTGGAGATCCTGCCCGATGGCGGCATCGCCAGCGCGCCGGACGCGGCCGGGCTGTACGCCAGCGACCTCAACAAGTTCGGCGCTTCGCGCATGATCCTGGGCGGCGCGCTGGCCATGCGGCACGGCGACAACGTGGCGACCTTCCGCGCCGAGGCGTGGGAAGTGACGCTGCGCGCCGGAGCCCGGCTGCGCGCGCCCGAAGTGTTCCTGTTGAGCCAGGCCTCCTTCGCCGAAGGCACGCGGGTCGAGCGCGGCGCGTCGATCAGCACGCTGGGCATGGGCGCCGCGGCCTACGATTCGACCAATGGCGTGACCTTCGAGGCCGGCAATGCGTCGGTGCTGGGCCTGTCCAACGGCTGGATCAATCTGATGGCGCCGGAAGAAGGCTTGAGCAAGATCAGCGTCGGCGATTGCATCGGCGCCGGGCCCTGCGCCGGCGAATCCACGCTGTACGCCGAAGGCACGATGGCGGTGGCGACCAATCGCTCGTTCTCGCTGTCCGATCATGTTCGCTACGGCGCGAAGAACATGGTGCTGGCCGTGTCCGCCGTGAACATGGGCAGCGACGCCGCGCTGGCGCGCGCCGCCGCGGCGGGGCAGCTGCCGTCGGGCATGTCGATGAACCAGGGCGTGCTGGCCCGCCTGCTGGCGGGCAATGCCGGCGCGGGCGTGCCGGCGGTCGAGAACCTGATCTTCAACGCGCGCGACGCCGTCAACATGTACGGCGCGGTGGACCTGGACGCGCGCGGCGCCGCCACCGGCAAGCCTGCGCTGCAGCGCCTGGTGATTGGCGCGCCGGCCATCTACGGCTACGGCGCGGCGGGCGACACGGCGCTCATCCGGGCGCCCGAGATCGTCTGGACCGGCACCCTGCCCAAGCGTATCGACGGCGGCTCGGCGGATGTCAGCCAGCCGCATGCCGGCGCGGCCATCGCCGGCATGCTGGGCAACGGCGCGCTGGAGCTGGCCGCCGATCGCATCGTGCTGGGCTACGCGCCCGGCACGCAAACGGCCGCCGGCGGCGTGTCGGAACGGCTGGCGCTGGGCTTCGGCCAGGTCCGGTTGAACGCCGCCGAGAGCCTGGGCGCCAATGGCTCGGGCACGCTGGCCATCCATCATCGCCAGGGCGCCTATGTCGCAGGCAAGGGCTACGCCTACAGCGGCGGCGATCTGGTGATCAACACGCCGCTGATCAAGGGCGCGGCCGCCTCGGTCAGCCGGATCAGCGCCGGCGGCGATATCGTGGTGCGCGGCCCCGCGGGGCAGACCGGCAGCGACGCGCTGGGCGCGGAGCTGAAGCTGGCCGCGCACGACATCATCCTGGATACCCGCGTGGCCTTGCCCTCGGGCAAGCTGACGCTGGAATCCGAGCGCGACATCACGTTGGGCGAGGGTGCAAGGCTGGACCTGGGCGGCCGCGCCGCGGGCTTTTTCGAGCAGACGCGCTACAGCCAGGGCGGCGACCTGATCCTGCGCAGCAAGAGCGGCAACATCGCGCAGGCGGCGGGCGGGTCCATCGACCTGTCCGCGCGCAACAACAACGCCGGCACGCTGCAGGCCGTGGCGCTGGGCGCGGGCGCGGGCCGCATCGCGCTGGACGGACGCATCCTGGGCGGCGCCAGCGGCAGCCACGACGCCGGCGGCACGCTGGTGCCGTATGCGGGCGCCGAGATCTCGGTGCGCGGCCAGAGCGTGGCGGACTTCGCCGGCTTGAATAGGCGCCTGAATGAAGGGCAGGCCTTTGGCGCGCGTCGCTTCCAGATCAAGCAGGGCGACCTGACGGTGGGCGATGAAGTGCGCGCGCGCCAGGTCAGCATTTCCGTGGACAACGGCAGCCTGACCGTGGTCGGCCGCATCGACGCCAGCGGTTTCCAGACGGGCGCGATCAGCCTGGCGGCCGGACGCGACCTGACCGTGCTGGGCGCGCTGGACGCGCACGGCGCCGGCCTGCGCCGTGACAGCTACGGCTTCATCATCGACAGCCCCAACCGCGCCCAGGTCTCGCTGACCGCGCGCGATGGCACGCTGACGCTGGGTCCGCAGGCCCGTATCGATCTGCGCGCGGGCACCGAGGCCGCCGGCCATGATGGCCGCGCGCGCGGCACGCTGGACCTGAACGCCAGCCGCATCGGCGCCACCGACGGCAGCCGCGACGGCGCGGGCGCCAACGATGTCGCGGTCACCGTGCAAGGCCGCCCGCAAGTGCTGGGCGCCGCGACCGTGGCGCTGAACGCCTTCCGCACATACAAGGACGCGCCGTTGGCCGCCACGCCGGACGTGTCCGGCGGCACGCCCCAGCTGATCACGCAGGAGTTCCTCGAAAACCGCATCGACAAGGACAACAGCGCCTTCATCGACGCGGCGCTGGCCAATAGCACGCTGGCGGCGCGCCTGGCCGGGCTGGGTGACTATCGCCTGCGCCCCGGCGCGGAAATCGTCAGCGACGCGGCGATCAATCCCGCCGGCAACCTGGCCGTGGTCGGCGACCTGGACCTGTCGGGCCTGCGCTACGGCCCCGGCGCCAATCGCCTGGATCCCGCCCGGCGCGGCTTCGGCGAACCCGGCGTGCTGGTGCTGCGCGCCGCGGGCGACCTGGCCATCTACGGCAGCATCAACGACGGTTTCGCGCCGCCGCCGGCCACGCCCGACGAAAAGGGCTGGTACCTGATCGAGGCGCGCGGCGCCAATGCGCGCCCGACCACGCTGGGCAACGACGTGGTGCTGCCGATCGATGGCGTGGTGCTGGAGACCGGCACCCTGTTCCCCCGCAACGCCATGCTGAACTACGACGTGCCGGTGGCGGCGATGTCGCTGCCGGCCGGCACGCTGCTGCCCGCCGACGCCAACTTGACCGCCGCCTACACGCTGCCCGCTGGCGTCGTGGTGGCGGCCAATGTCTACAAGGCCGATGGCACGCTGGCGGTGGCCGCCGGCACGGTGCCTTCCGCCGACATCAGCCTGTCCGCCGGCATGCGCCTGGGCGCGGGCACGCGGCTGCAGCAGAACACCGGCGTGGCTGCGATGGTCTGGCCCAAGGGCGCGGTCCTGCCGGTGGACGTGACCACCACCAGCAACATCACGCTGGCGCGCGGCGCGTTCATTCCTTCCATGGCCAAGGTCCAGCTGCCCAATGACGAGCCGGTCGCGCTGCGTCCGGAGTCCGGCGGATCGCAAGGCCGCAACTGGGCCGTGGCGCCCATGTTGCCGGCCGGCGCCACCAGCTGGACCCTGCAGCTGACGGCCGGCGCCGACCTCGCCTCGGGCGACCGGGGCGCGACCGCGCCGGACGCCCGGGGATCGGTGATCCTGGCCGATCCGCACGCCATGCTGCGCATGACCTCTGTGTCCGGCGGGTCGGGCCTGGTCTGGCTCGATCACCGCATCACCACCGCGCTGCGCAAGAAGCCCGGCGATCCGGTGGAGGAGACCAACGTCAGGTACTGCACCGCCACCCCGGCGGCCTGCGCGATCGATCCCAAGCGCATCAGCTACACCTACACGGCGGCCGGCTCCGTGGCGGCCGTCGGCGACAACTCGCTGGTGGGCAAGAAGATCCCCGACAATGTGGTCAGCGGCGGCTTCTGCACGGCCGGATCCGGCCGCTGCACGCAGGTCGTCGCGCCGGTGCCGCAGGTCACCACCGCCAACCTGTATTCGCCGATGTTCAGCGTGTTGCGCACGGGCACGGGCGACCTGGGCCTGAACGCCGCGCGCGACGTCGCGATGATGTCGCCGTTCGGCGTCTACACCGCCGGCACGCCATCGCAGGCGCTGCTCGATGCGTCGGGCGTCAACAAATACAACCTGGCGCGCGGCACGCTCAACGGCAGCGTCATCGGCCTGTCCAACGCCGCGTACAACGCCGCGCTGTCCGCGTACCAGGCCTGGTATCCGGAGCAGGGCGGCAACCTCACCGTGTCGGCCGGCCGGAACATCACCGGCGATGTCTGGGGCAGCGTGGCCTCGGGCCTGCGCAACCAGCTGCCCAGCGCGGGCGTGGGCAACTGGCTGTGGCGCCAGGGCACGGGCGGCATCGGCGGCGCCGATGCGGTGCCGGCCGCGTGGTGGATCAACTTCGGCACGTACACGGCGCCGTTCAGCGCCGGCACCGACCTGCCGTACCTGACCGGTTTCACCGGCTGGGGCACGCTGGGCGGGGGCAACCTCGCCATCAGCGCCGGCGGTGACGCCGGCATCATCAGTGCGCGCGGCGACGCGGATGCGCAGGTGTATGCGCGCAGCCAGGCGCTGGTGGCGGTGGTGGCCGGCACCGGTCGGGTCGGCGCGGACGGCGGCATGACGCTGACCGGCGGCGGCGACCTGAGCCTGCGCGTTGGCGGCACGGTCAACCCGAACTTCAAGCTGGCCCAGTTCGGATCCGGCGGCAGCAACAACCAGAACGGAGACCTGAACGGCGTGCTGGTCAACCTGCGCGGGATGACGCGGGTGGATGCCGGCGCGGTCGGCATCGTCCAGCCGCGCTATCGCAGCGGGCAGCTGGCGGTGGCCGGCGGCGATGCCGACGCGGGCGAAGTGCGGGCCATCGATCCTTTCAAGGCCACGCTTTCCGTGGCCAGCGGCGGCCTGATGCTGATGCCGGGCGATTCGCCGGTTTACCTGGACACGCGCCGGGACCTGGTCGTGATGGACGCGGGCGATCCGGGCCGGGTCTACGTCAACCAGACCAATCGCTACAGCGTCGACGGCGCGTCCTTCGATGGCGGCGGCCGCAGCTGGTTCTCGCTGTGGACGCCAGCCACCGCGCTGAACCTGTTCGCGGCAGGCGGCAACCTGACGCCGGGCACTCAGGCCGCCAACCGCCATTCCCTGGGCGGCAATGGCAACCAGGTCGACACCCTGTCCGTCTATCCGTCCATCCTGCGCGTCACGGCGGCCAGCGGCGATGTCTACTTCGGCTATTCGATCGGCTCGGGCATGAACCGGGGCGACAACGGCGGCATGATCCTGGCGCCTTCGCCCACGGGCGCGCTGGAAATGCTGGCCGCGGGCTCGCTGTACGGCGGCCTGTACGGCATCAGCATGTCGAACGCCGACGCGCCGCTGCCCAGCCCGCGCCGGCCCGCCTTCCTGGGCATGGATGCGTCTGGCAACTACGTGCCGGCCTCGTCCAACGTCAGCCGCGAGGGGTCGACCTCCAGCACTGGCCGCTTCGACGGCGTGGCGGGCGTGGGGCTCAGCGCGGTCAACGGGCTGTTCGTCTTCGGGCCGGACACGCCGTCCGACCGTTCGCTGCATGAAGGCGATGCCTCGTCCGCCCTGTTCTACGCGGCAGGCGGCGACATCATCGGCCTGAACACCGGCTGGCTGCAGAGCTTCCCGGCGAGCACCCAGCGCAGTGTGCTGACCTGGTACCGTGCGGCCTTGCCGGCGCGCATCCTGGCCAGCCGGGACATCGTCAGCGCCAGGGGGCTGGCGCTGCACAACAACGCGTCCGACGTGTCGCTACTGCACGCCGGTCGCGACATCTGGTACGCCGACATGAAGGTGGCGGGCCCCGGCCTGCTGGACGTGGTGGCGGGCCGCAACCTGGTGCAGGAAGACCGCGCCAGCATCGTCAGCGTCGGCCCGGCGCTGCGCGGCGACAAGCGGCCGGGCGCGGATATCGCGATCACGGCGGGCGCCGGCGCGGCCGGTCCCGACTACGACGCGCTGGGCAAGCGCTACCTGGACCCGGCCAACCGCGCCGTGGCCGGCCAGACCCTGGCCAGCCAGCCCGGCAAGGTGGTCCATACCTATGAGCGCGAGCTGGCCGACTGGCTGCGCGCCCGCGACGGTTTCACGGGCAGCGACCAGGACGTGCTGGCGCGCTTCGAGGCCCTGCCGCTGGCCCTGCGCCAGGCCTTCCTGCGCTCGGTGTACTTCGCCGAGCTGCGCGCCGGCGGGCGCGAGTACAACGACCTGCAAGGACCGCGTCCGGGTTCGTACCTGCGCGGCCGCCAGGCCATCGCGGCGCTGTTCCCGGAAGGCGCGGCGCGCGAAGGCGGCATCTCGATGTTCGGACCGTCCGGCGTGCGCAGCGTCGGCGGCGGCTCGATCCAGCTGCTGGCGCCCGGCGGCCAGATCGTGGTCGGCGTGCAGGGCGTGGCGCCGCCGGGCAGCGCGGGCCTGATCACGCAGGGCCAGGGCGACATCCAGGCCTATTCCAAGGGCAGTCTGCTGCTGGGGCTGTCGCGCGTGATGACGACCTTCGGCGGCGACATCCTGGCCTGGTCGGCCGAGGGTGACATCAACGCCGGCCGGGGTTCGAAGACCACGGTGGTCTACACCCCGCCGCGCCGCGACTACGACGTGCTGGGCAATGTGGTGATGGCGCCGCAGACGCCTGCGGCGGGCGCGGGCATCGCCACGCTGAACCCGATACCGGAAGTGCCGCGCGGCGACGTCGACCTGATCGCACCGCTGGGCACGATCGATCCG
>NZ_JCBANG010000147.1:0-9237 GCF_059760905.1 Achromobacter sp. 1011811831 | reverse complement strand
GCCCAGGGCGGCCGCGCGGATTGAGCAGGGGCGGGCAATGCCGCCATCAGCCCGGGGTGTAGATGCTGTTCAGGCGGGCGCGCTCTTGCGCGCTCATGTTGCGCGCTTCGGCCTGCACTTCGTCACGGGTGAGCGCGGTGCCCTGCTTGTACCAGCCCGGCGTGCCCAGGTTGCGGTAGGCCAGGAACCACTTTCCCGGATCGGCCTTGGCCGCGGCGAGCTCGCTATCCACCTGGGCCTGGCTCTTGCCGCCGGCCGCGTGTTCGGGCGCGATGGCGTAGCCGATCTCGGTGTTGGTCTGGTGCCAGACGCCCGAGGCGTTGGCGGCGAAGGGCAGGGCGAGCGCGGCGCAGAGCGACAGGGCGGCGGCGTGGCGGGTTTTCATCAGATTCTCCTTACGGCGGTTGACGTTGAGGGACCGGCGAAAGCGCCAGCCCGATACACGCTTCGTGTTAAGCGATGACGACAACTTTACAGATCTGATCGCGTCAATTCTCCAACGAGCCGATTACGAATTCGTAATCGATATGACGGCCTTGAAACCCGCGAATTTCCTGGATTTTCCCGCCTCAATCCTCGGTCGCGAACCTTACGGAAATGTCATTTTTCTGTCGAGGTTCTGACGAGGCCCGTTCGATACAGTGCCGCCAGATGCCTATCCCAGCCCGGCTGCGCGGGCCCGCCACTACCTTCCCCTGACAGAATCATGCGTCCATCCCTGATACCGCTGGCCCTGGCGGCCGCCGTGCTGGCGCCGCCGGCCTGGAGCCAGCCGCCAACGCCGCCCGCCTCGTTCCTGGCGCCGCCATCGACCGCCATTCCGCCCTCCAGCGATCAAGCCGCGCCCAACGCGCCGCTGACGCTGGAACAGGCGCTGTCCATCGCCTTCGAACGCAGTCCCCTGCTGGCCGCCGCGCGCAACGAAGCCGCCGCGACCGAAGGCGAATTGCAGCAGGCGGGCCTGCTGCCCAATCCCAGCATCGACGTCAGCATGGACGACCGGCGCAAGGCGTCGCGCACGACCACCACCACGCTGAGCATGCCGATCGAGACCGGCGGCAAGCGCGGCGCTCGCGTCAAGGCCGCCGGACTGGCGCGCGACATCGCGCAGACCGACCTGGGCGCGGCCCGCGCCGATCTGCGCTCGACCGTGATCGCGGCCTTCTTCGACGTGGCCACCGCGCAGGAAACCGTGCGCGTCGCGCAGGAAAACGCGGGCATCGCCCAGAAGGCGCTGCAACTGGCCGACAAGCGCGTGGCCGCCGGCAAGGCGCCGCCGCTGGAAAGCAACGCGGCGCGCGTGGAACTTGCCAACGCCCGCATCGAGGCGCGCGCGGCCGAGGCCGCGCTGCAGGTCGCGCGGCGCGGCCTGGCCGTGCTGTGGGGCGACGCGGCGCCCGCATTCGCCAGCGTGCGCGGCGACATCGGCCAGTTGCCGGCGCGCGGCACGCTGGACGAGCTGAACGCCGAGCTGGCGCAGTCGCCGCGGCTGCAGGCCGGAAAACTGGCGGTAGACCTGGGCGCCGCGCAGCTGGAAGTCGAGAAAAGCAAGCGCTATCCGGACATCACGCTGAGCACCGGCGTGGCCCGCGACTACGAGGCGAAACGCAACAAGGTCCAGTTCGGCGTGGGCATTCCGCTGCCGCTGTTCGATCGCAATCAGGGCAACGTCTACGCCGCCACGATGCGCTCATACAAGGCGCGCGACCAGTACCGCGACCTGGAGGCTCGGCTGGCAGCCGAGCTGCTGCAATCGGTCTCCCAGTTCGACCTGGCGACGGGCGCGGCCAACGACTACCGCGCCACGGTGCTGCCCAGCGCGCGCCGCGCCTATGACAGCGCGCTCAAGGGCTTCGAAGCCGGCAAGGTCGGCTATCTGCAGGTGCTGGACGCCCAACGCACCCGCTCACAGGCCGAACTGGGCTACCTGTCCACCCTGACCAACGCCTACCAGGCCTGGGCCAATATCGACCGCCTCATCGGACGCTGACTCTCACTACGCCATGACCATGCAAATCCTGCGCTTTCCCCCTGGCCGCTCCCGTGCGCGGTCCCTGACCGTCGCGCTGCTGGCGGCCGCCAGCCTGCTGGCCGCCACGGGCGCGGCCGCCGACGAAAAGCCCGGCGCCGCCGGCCACGCCGACCACGCGCCAACCGAAAAGGGCCCGCAAGGCGGCGCCCTGACCCGCGCCGGCGGCAATGGCGTCGAGCTGCTGATCAGTGAATCCGGCGGCTCCTCGCGTCTGCGCCTGTGGGCCTACACCGGTTCCAAGCCGGTCGCGGCGGGCGAGATCAAGGCTCGCGTCCGCGTGCTGCGCCCGAATGGCGTCGTGGAAGAACTGCGCCTTGAGCCATCCGATGGCGCGCTGGTCAGCACCCAGGACATCGCCGAACCGCACTACTTCGAGATCGAAGCCGAGGCGAACTGGCCCGGCCAGGTCGATCCGCTCAAGGCGTCGCTGGAAAAGGACGAAGGCCTGATCGCGCTCACCGCCGAGCAGGTGGCCGCGGCCGGCATACGCAGCGCGGCCGCCGCGCCCGCCGCGCTGGAAGCCACCTCGCAGTTCCCGGGCGAAATCAAGTTCAACGCCGACCGCACCGCGCACATCGTGCCGCGCCTGGCCGGCGTCGCACAGGAGGCCCCCGTCGAACTGGGCCAGATGGTCAAGAAGGGCGAGCTGCTGGCCGCGCTGTCCAGCACGGCCCTGTCCGACCTGCGCAGCGAATGGCGGGCCGCCGTCAAGCGACGCGACCTGGCCGCCGCCACGCACCAGCGCGAACTCAAGCTGTGGCGCGAGCAAGTCACCGCCGAGCAGGATTATCAGCAGGCGCGCACCGCCCTGCAGGAAGCGCAGATCGCGGTGCAGAACGCCGAGCAGAAGCTGGCCGCCGTGGGCGTCACGCCGGGTTCGAAGGACCTGAGCCGGCTCGAGATCCGCGCGCCGTTCGACGGCGTGATCGTCGAAAAGCACATCACGCTGGGCGAAGCGCTGGCCGACAACGTCAATATCTTCACGCTGTCGGACCTGGGCACCGTCTGGGCGGAATTCTCGATCGCCGCCAAGGATCTGCAAGACGTGCGGGTGGGCGAGGCCGCCCGCGTCAGCTCGGCGTCGTTTACGGCAAGCGCGATGGGCAAGGTGTCCTATATCGGCTCGCTGCTGGGGCAGCAGACCCGCACGGCCACCGCGCGCGTCACGCTGGAGAACCCCGACATGGCCTGGCGGCCCGGCCTGTTCGTCTCGGTCAACGTGGTGACCAGCCAGCGCGACGTGCCGGTGGCGATCGCCGCCGACGCGGTGCAGACGGTGGAAGACCAGCCCTCGGTGTTCATCGAAGTGCCCGGCGGCTTCCTGGCGCAGCCGGTCAAGCTGGGCAAGGCCGCGGGCGACCAGGTGGAAGTGCTGTCCGGCCTGGCCCCGGGCGTGCGCTACGTGACGGACAACGCCTTCGTGCTGAAGTCCGAGCTGGGCAAGGCCAGCGCCGACCACGCGCACTGAGGCAGGGGCTACATACATGTTTGAACGCCTGATCCGCTTTGCCATCGAACAGCGCTGGATGGTGCTGTTCGTCACGCTGGCCATGGCCGCCGTCGGCATCTACAACTACTCGCGGCTGTCCATCGACGCCGTGCCCGATATCACCAACGTGCAGGTGCAGATCAACACGGCCGCGCCCGGCTATTCGCCGCTGGAGACCGAACAGCGCGTCACCTACCCGATCGAAACCGTGATGGCCGGCCTGCCCGGCCTGGAACAGACCCGCTCGCTATCGCGCTACGGGCTGTCGCAGGTCACGGTGATCTTCAACGACAGCACCAACATCTATTTCGCGCGCCAGCTGGTCAACGAACGACTGCAGCAAGCGCGCGAGAATCTTCCCGAAGGCATATCGGCCACGCTGGGGCCGATCTCGACCGGCCTGGGCGAGATCTACTTTTGGACGGTCGAGGCCGAGGACGGCGCGCGCAAGCCCGACGGCTCGCCCTATACCTCCACCGACCTGCGCGAGATCCAGGACTGGGTGGTCAAGCCGCAGGTGCGCAACATTCCCGGCGTGACGGAAATCAATTCCATCGGCGGCTACGCCAAGGAATACCTGGTGGCGCCCAACACCGAGCAGCTGGCGTCCTACGGCCTGTCGCTGACCGACATCATGACGGCGCTGGACCGCAACAACGCCAACATCGGCGCCGGCTACATCGAACGCAAGGGCGAGCAGTACCTGATCCGGGCGCCGGGACAGGTCCAGTCGGTCGACGATATCGGCAACGTGCTGCTCACCGCCGTGAACGGCCAGGCCATCCGCGTGCGCGACGTGGCCGAGGTGTCCATCGGCCGCGAGCTGCGCACCGGCGCGGCCACCGACAATGGCAAGGAAGTGGTGCTGGGCACGGCCTTCATGCTGATCGGCGAGAACAGCCGGACCGTGTCGCTGGCCGTGTCCGATCGCATCGCCGCCATCAACAAGACGCTGCCCGAGGGCGTGAAGCTGATCACGGCCTACGACCGCAGCAATCTGGTGGACAAGGCCATCGCCACCGTCAAGAAGAACCTGCTGGAAGGCGCCACGCTGGTCATCGTGATCCTGTTCCTATTCCTGGGCAACATCCGGGCGGCGCTGATCACGGCCATGGTCATCCCGCTGTCCATGCTGTTCACCTTCACCGGCATGGTCACGTACAAGGTCAGCGCCAACCTCATGAGCCTGGGCGCGCTGGACTTCGGCATCATCATCGACGGCGCGGTCGTGATCGTGGAGAACTGCGTGCGGCGGTTGAGCCATGCCCAGGCCCATCAAGGCCGGCCGCTGACCCGCAGCGAGCGCTTCCACGAGGTCTTCGCCGCCGCGCGCGAAGCGCGCCGGCCGCTGCTGTTCGGCCAGCTCATCATCATGGTGGTGTACCTGCCCATCTTCGCGCTGACCGGCGTGGAAGGGCGCATGTTCCACCCCATGGCGCTGACCGTGGTGCTGGCCCTGCTGGGCGCGATGATCCTGTCGGTGACCTTCGTGCCGGCGGCCGTGGCCCTGTTCATGGGCAACAAGGTGGCCGAGAAGGAAAACCGCCTGATGAGCTGGGCCAAGCGCCGCTACGAGCCGCTGCTGGACATGGCGCTGCGCCGCACGCCGCGCGTGCTGATCGCGGCGACCCTGTTCGTGGCTGCCTGCGGCGTGCTGGCCTCGCGCATGGGCAGCGAATTCATACCCAGCCTGAACGAAGGCGACATGGCGATCCAGGCGCTGCGCATTCCCGGCACCAGCCTGAGCCAGTCGCTGGAGATGCAGAAGCAGCTGGAAGTACGCCTGAAAGAGAAATTCCCCGAGATCGAACGGATCTTCGCGCGCACCGGCACGGCCGAGATCGCCTCGGACCCGATGCCGCCGAACATCTCCGACGGCTACATCATGCTCAAGCCCGTGGATCAATGGCCGAAGCCGCGCAAGACCCATGCCGAGCTGCTGGCCGCGATCCAGGAAGAAGCAGGCAAGATGCCGGGCAACAACTATGAGTTTTCCCAGCCCATCCAGCTGCGCTTCAACGAGCTGATCTCCGGCGTGCGCAGCGACGTGGCCGTGAAGATCTTCGGCGACGACAACGACGTGCTCAACCGCACGGCCGCCGAAGTGGCCGAGTCGCTGAACAAGATCCCCGGCGCGTCCGAGGTCAAGGTCGAGCAGACCACCGGCCTGCCGGTGCTCACCGTGAACATCGACCGCGCCCGCGCGGCGCGCTACGGGCTGAGCCTGGCCGACGTGCAGGACACGCTGGCGATCGCCGTGGGCGGGCGCGCGGCCGGCACGTACTACCAGGGCGACCGGCGCTTCGACATCGTGGTGCGGCTGCCGGAATCGGTGCGCGAGAGCATTCCCGCCCTGCGCAAGCTGCCCATCGCCCTGCCCAAGGCTGACGGGCAGGCGCAGACGGCCTACATCCCGCTGTCCGAGGTCGCCAGCCTGGACCTGTCACCCGGCCCCAACCAGGTCTCGCGCGAGGACGGCAAGCGCCGCATCGTGATCAGCGCCAACGTGCGCGGCCGCGACCTGGGCTCGTTCGTGTCCGAGGCTGCCGAGGCGATCGAGCGCGACGTCAAGATCCCGGCGGGCTACTGGACCACCTGGGGCGGCACGTTCGAGCAGCTGCAATCGGCGGCCCAGCGCCTGCAGATCGTGGTACCGGCCGCGCTGGTGCTGGTGTTCGCGCTGCTGTTCGCCATGTTCGGCAATGTCAAGGACGGCCTGCTGGTCTTCACCGGCATTCCCTTCGCGCTGACGGGCGGCATCATCTCGCTGTGGCTGCGCGGCATGCCGCTGTCGATCACGGCGGCGGTGGGCTTCATCGCGCTGTGCGGCGTGGCGGTGCTCAACGGCCTGGTGATGCTGTCCTTCATCAACGGGCTGCGCCAGGAAGGCAAGCCGCTGGACGAAGCGGTGCGCGAAGGCGCGCTGACGCGGCTGCGGCCGGTGCTGATGACGGCGCTGGTGGCCTCGCTGGGCTTCGTGCCCATGGCCCTTGCCACCGGCACCGGCGCCGAGGTGCAGCGCCCGCTGGCCACCGTGGTGATCGGCGGCATCATCTCGTCGACCATCCTGACCCTGCTGGTGCTGCCCGCGCTGTACCGCCTGCTGCACCGCAAGGACGCGGAAGAGCTGGAGCTGGCCGAGTCGGCGCGCGTAGCCCGCGACAACGCATAAGACCAGGCGCGGCGGTCCGCCCAGGTCCGCCGCGCCTTACGGAAATGTAATCGGGCCGTCGGCTATTCGTCGACGCTCGATCGCTACATTGCCTGAATTCTTCCCCGATCGGTTATCTCCATGCATCTTCCCCCTCCGCCCACCGCCGCTCGCTCCCGCCGACCCGCCGTGCAGCTCTCGGTCATCGTGCCCTTCCTGAACGAGCGCGAGGTACTGCCCGCCTGCCTGGAGCGCCTGCGGCGCGTGCTCGACGGCCTGAACGAGTCCTACGAAATCGTGTTCGTCGACGACGGCAGCCGCGACGGCAGCGCCGAGTTCCTGGCCACGCGGATCCGCACGGAGCCCGGCCTGAAGCTGCTGCGCCTGTCGCGCAACTTCGGCAAGGAAGCCGCCATGACCGCCGGCATCGAGCACGCCGTGGGCGCGGCCGTCGTGATCCTGGACGCCGACCTGCAGGATCCGCCCGAGCTGATCCCCGACATGTTGCGCGCCTGGCGCGAGGGCGCGGACGTGGTCTGCATGCGTCGCCGCAGCCGCGCCGGCGAGAGCTGGCTCAAGCGCGCCTCGGCCTATGCCTACTACCGGCTGCTGAACCGGCTCAGCAAGGCCAGCATCCCCGCCGACACCGGCGACTTCCGGCTGATGAGCCGCAAGGCGGTGCAGGCCCTGCTGCAACTGCCGGAGCGCTGCCGCTACATGAAGGGCATGTATGCCTGGATCGGCCTGCCCACCCGCATCATCGACTACGACCGCGATCCGCGCGCCGCCGGCACCACCAAGTGGAACTACCTGGGCCTGATGCGGCTGGCGATGGAAGGCATCACCTCGTTCTCCACCGCGCCGCTGCGCTGGGCCACCGGCCTGGGCGTGGCCGCCGCGCTGGCCGGCGCCGGATTCGGCATCGTCATCACGCTCAAGACCCTGCTGCTGGGCGAGGAAGTGCATGGCTATCCCTCGCTCATCGCCATCATCACCTTCCTGAGCGGCGTACAGCTGATCACCATCGGCCTGCTGGGCGAGTATGTGGGCAAGACCTATATGGAATCCAAGCAGCGGCCGGTCTACCTGCTGCGCGACGTGCAGCGCAGCCGCACGGCGGCATTGCGCCTGCCCGGATCCGAACCCGACACGGCGGCGGACCCGGCCTCCGGATACGCGCGCGACGACGCCGCCGGCCCGGCGCGCCAGGCCGCCCCGTCCGCCGCCATGACCGGAGAGGGTCCGCATGCGGTCAACTTCTAAGGCCCTGCTGCTGGGCCTGACGGCCATCCTCGCTGCGCGGCTGTTCGCCATGGCGGTCATGCCGCTGGCCGACACCTCGGAACCGCGCTACGCGGAGATCGCGCGCCTGATGGCGGTCACCGGCGACTGGGTCACGCCCTGGTTCGAGCCGGGCGTGCCGTTCTGGGGCAAGCCGCCGCTGGCTTTCTGGGCGCCAGCGCTTTCCATCAAACTGCTGGGCCTGTCCGAGTTCAGCCTGCGCCTGCCTGCCTTCGCCGCCATGCTGGGCATGCTGGCGTTGGTCCATGCCTTCGCCGCGCGCCAGTTCGGCGCCAGCGCCGCGCGCTGGGCCGCGCTGGTGTTCGCCACCATGCTGCTGCCGCTGTCCAGCGCCGGCGCGGTGCTCACCGATCCCTTCCTGGCGCTGGGCGTGACGCTGTCGATGACGTCCTTCCTGCTGGCGCGGCACGACGGCCCCCCGTGGTGGCGCTATGGCTTTTTCGTGGGCCTGGCGATCGGCCTGCTGTCCAAGGGGCCGCTGGCCCTGGTGCTGGTGGCGGCCGCCGTGTTGCCCTGGTCGCTGCTGCCCGCCGGCCGCGCGCAGTGGCGCGCGCTGCCCTGGATCGGCGGCACGATCCTGATGCTGGCGCTGGCCCTGCCCTGGTACGTGATGGCCGAGATCCGCACGCCCGGCTTCCTCCAGTACTTCATCGTGGGCGAGCATTTCCTGCGCTTCGTCGACCCGGGCTGGCAAGGCGATCTGTACGGCACCGCGCACAAGCGGCCCTATGGCGGCATCTGGCTGGACTGGCTGCTGGCGACCATGCCCTGGGGGCTGGCGGGCCTGTGGCTGTTCCTGCGGCCCGGCCAGGGCGTGCCGCTGCGGACCCGGCTGGCGTCGCTGGCGCGCGATCCGCTGCGCGCCTACCTGCTGCTCTGGGGGCTGGCCGCGCCCGCGTTCTTCACGCTGTCCGGCAATATCCTCTGGACCTATGTGCTGCCTTCGCTGCCGCCGCTGGCGCTGGCGCTGGGCGCCTGGATGGCCGACCATGCGCCGACGCGGGGCTGGCGCGCCCGGCTGCCGGCCGCGCTGATGCTGCTGACGCCGCTCGCGGCGCTGACGCTGGGCGCACTGTCGCTGGCGCAGCCCGAGCGCTACAAGACCGAGAAGCAGCTGGTGGCCCAGGCCTTCGCGCGCATGCAGCCCGGCGAGCAACTGGTCTTCGTGGGCAGCCGGCCGTTCTCGGCGCGCTTCTATTCGCAAGGCGCGGCCGGCCAACTGCCCATGGATGCCGTGGCGGCGGCGCCGGCCCTGCCGGGGGC
>NZ_JCBANG010000146.1:0-9402 GCF_059760905.1 Achromobacter sp. 1011811831 | reverse complement strand
CAGGCTCAAGGCCGCGCCGGCCGACACGCAAGACGGGATGGGCATCACCCGCGATGCCCATCCCGTTGTTGCATCCACCCCGTCAAAACGCCGTGCTACAGTCGGCCGTCCTTCCTGTTGCGGAGCGGAGCATGAGCCCCCAGACCCCGGTTTTCGATCCGTCGCGTACTGCCTTGCTGGTCATGCATTACCAGACCGACATCATGGAATTGTTCCCGTCGGTCGCCCCCGCCTTGCTCGCCAATACCCGGCAGCTGTGCGACGCCGCGCGGCACGCGGGCGTGGCCGTCTATTTCGCCAAGATCCACTTCAGCCCCGGCTATCCGGAAGTCAGCCCCCTGAACAAGAACGGGCAGGGCATCAAGCAGCTGGGCCGGTTCGTGCACGACCGCATCTCGCCCGAGCTGGGCCAGCGCGACGACGAACCGCTGATCATCGCCCACCGCGCCAGCGTGTTCTACGGCACCGACCTGCAAGTGCGGCTGTCGGCACAAGGCATCGACACGCTGATCCTGGTCGGCGTCGCATCCACTGGCGTCATGCTGTCCACCATCGCGCACGCCAGCGACGCGGACTACCGGCTGTATAGCGTCAAGGACTGCTGCTACGACCCGGACGCGGTGGTGCATGAACACCTGTTCACCACCGCCTTCGAATCGCGCACCACGGTGCTGTCGCTGGCGGACGCCCTGGCGCTGCTGCGCTGACGGCGCCCGGCCCGCGCGCACCGCAAGCCCGCCGGAGACACGCATGGAGACCCTCGAAGGCCAGACCTTCCTGATGAGCTACGACAAGGGCGGCTCGCACTTCCACGACCTGCACCTGCGCGACTGCACCTTCGACAACGGCGCGCTGTCGATGGTGAAGCATCCCAAGCGCATGTCGCGCGTGCGCAACCTGCGCCTGAGCCAGTGCAGCGCCATCAACTCGATGATCAAGCCCTGCATCTTCGAGGACGTGCTGGTCGAAGACCTGTCCACCAATCCGATCCTGCTGGTGTGGGCCTCGTTCTTTCGCCGCGTCACGCTGCGCGGCAAGATCGGCAAGATCAATCTCAACCTCGTGCCCGAAGCCTTCTGCATGGACGCCGCCATCCTCGACCAGTTCGCGCAGGCGCGCGCCGCGTTCTATGCCGAGACCGACTGGGCGCTGGACATCAGCGAGGCCAAGCTGCTGGGGCTGCGCTGCGAGGGCGTGCCGCTGCATCTGATCCGGCGCGATCCGCAGACGCAGGTCATCCTGGACAAGCAGGGCCGGTATCGCGGGCAACAGGTGCTGGACCAGAGCTTCGCGCAGGCGTTTCCCGTGACGGACAGCGTGCTGCGCGGTTTCGATGAATCGGACACGCAGTCCATGCTGCTGACCGCCTCGCTGGGCGCGCCGAAAGCGCGGCGCGAGCAAGAGAAGGGCGCGATTGCCGAGCTGAGACGGCTGGGTTTCGTGGAAGAATGAACGTCCTGCGTGGCCCGGCCTGCCAGCATCTGGCCAGCCGGGCGCGCAGCATTCCGATTGAAGTACGCGACACCTGCGAGGCGACACATGCGTGCGTTGAAACTGCCTTTCCTGCTGGCGATGCTGCACCTCGGCGTCCCCGGCCTGGCTCAAGCCGAACAAGGCTGCCCCGACGGCTTCATGCCCAACGCCGCCGGCACGCCAGGCCAGCAGTGCGTGCCCATCCCTGGCCAAACGCGTCCCCAGGGCGGCACCGGCGCGCAAAGCGCGCCCGACCAACCACGCTGGACCACGCGCTGGGGCGCGATCGCCTACGACCCGCCCTCGGGCTCCGTCGGCATCGCCGCCGACAAGACCAGCAAAGCCAAGGCCGAACAGGCCGCGCTGGAACATTGCGCGTCCAAGGGCGGCAAAAGCTGCGAGACCAACATCACCTACTACAACCAATGCGTGGCGGTGGTGTACGGCCCTTCGCCCACGGGCGCCGGCGTGCTGATGAACTCCGCCAGCGCCGAGACCAAGGAACTGGCCCAATCACTGGCCATCGAGACGTGCGAGAAAGGCACGGGCACGAGCTGCAAGACCTTCCATACCGGCTGCAGCTACCCGGTGCGGTTTCAATGACGCACCGGCTTTGAATCTTGAACATGACGCGACACGGCGTGACGACCGGCTTGCCTGATGGCCTCCGCGATATTGGAATACCCCGCGCGGGGTAGACTGGCTGCCTGTCCACCCGTTCCGAGTCCACCTCCATGCTAGTCAAAGCCATACATGCCGGCCTGGCTCAAATCATCCTGCTGGGCGACGCCCTCACGCGGCCGCGCCCGCAACAGCGCTCGGCGCAAGGCCAGGCCACGGTCAACGCCGAAGCCGCCCAGCTATCGCTGTATCAATTCCACGCCTGCCCCTTCTGCGTCAAGACGCGGCGCGCCATGCGCAGGCTGAACGTGCCCATCACGCTGCACGACGCCAAGCGCGATCCCGAAGCGCGCGCACGGCTGCTGGCGGGCGGCGGCAAGGTGAAGGTGCCGTGCCTGCGCATCGACGACGCGCAAGGCACGCGCTGGATGTACGAATCCAATGACATCATCGCCTACCTCGAACAACGCTTCGCCGGCGTGGCCTGACGGGAGTTCACGGGCATGATGCGCCGCGCTCGCCTGTTCCTCATCACCCTGGGCGCCGCGATCACGCTGGCCGGCTGCGACGACTCGTCGCTGGACCCTGCGCCGCCGGGCTCGAAACTCAACGCCGAGACCCTCGCCACGCGCGACACGCCGCCTGAGCTGCAGTTCAAGGGCCCGCTGGCGGGGCAGCCCGTGCATCTGCTGATGCACAAGTGCAAGGTGTACAAGGTCGAACCGGGCGCGGGTGAGAACGTGAAGTGGACGCTGGTGCTGGAGGGCGACACGTCTCTGCTGCCGACCATCTGCGTTCAGCAATCGCTGACCGAAAGCAAGGGCGTGGTGACCGCGTTTATTGGAAGGCAGGCGTTTGGAGCGGGAGGGTGTTGCACGGGGATACCGGAGTATCGGTCCAGGGATGGGGTGAATTGGAAGCCGCGTTGAGTGTGGGCTTAGTGTTCACGGGAACCCCAGAGACAGGCCGGCTCCTGCCACTCGGCTATTGAATCGATATCGGCGCGCTGCGCGTTGTGCCGTCTTTTTGGCCTGCGTCAACGACGGCTGTCCGTGCTGCGGACCTGCGCGAGCCAGCTTCTTCCGTCTTTGTGATTAGCAATAAGGCAACAACATGCAGGTCATCGTGCGAGATTTTGTAGAAGCCGACCGGGAAGCTCTGCGCCGGCTATTTGTTGTGTCCCGCGACGCCGCTTTCTCGTGGGCTGCCATTGGCATCCATAAGCTTGAAGACTTTGATGTGAGCACCGCAGGTGAGAGGATTCTGGTGGCAGAGCATTCGTACCATCCCATCGGCTTTGCGTCTGTATGGCAGGATGACAGCTTCCTGCACAACCTATTTGTTCATCCTCGGTATCAGGGACTCGGTGTAGGAACGATGCTGTTGGCGGGCTGCGACAAGTACTTTTCCGGCACACCGACACTGAAATGCCTCAAGGCCAATGAGCGCGCCAAGCGGTTCTATCAGTCTCAGGGGTGGCGAGTACGTAGTGAAGCCGACGGACCGGAAGGCCCGTATTTCCTTATGGAGGCCGACCCGCGCCAGCAGGTCTAGCCCCAGTCTTCGACTCCGAGTTTTCACCTAATGCCGCGCAGTTTTTCCATAGCACATCCGCGTGGGCGAATCGATTGCGAACTATCCAAGCCGCACTACATGCGCTCTATCGAATAGACGTCGATCTCGCAAGGCCATCCTCCCATATGTCCGCATCCCATGTAGCCGGACTCTGCGTGCAGGCTGCCATGGGCAATTCCAAGGACTCTTACTCGTTTCCTGTTCCATCGCGAAAGCACACGTTCATTCGGTCGGAGACTGCCCGTCCCGCCGAACGCGAGCCAGACGCTGGAAGGATAGAGAGCCAGCCCAGACCCGTGGCCCGGCTCACGTTGCTCCGCTTTAGGGAAATGAGAGATCGACTGGTCTTCGAAATCGAATGTCAGCAGCCCCACGACAGCGACTGGCTTGGTGTGAAACTCTGAAATGCGATCAACTAGCTCGTTTACAGATAATGTCTCGTAATCCATCAACAATGTCCCGGTTGCCCGCTAACAATCGTAGCTATAGGTCGTGACCTGAAAACTGGGCTCAACACGAAGCCGAAATCCGTATGGCGCGGGGTGACTATTGTCGTACCGACCAGCAAACAAGTTCGCTGCCGCGAACTCGATATATTTCCCGCGCTTGTCGTCCACAATCCGCGCCCGGACAATTCATAAGATTCAGATGTATGACTGGCTCGTTGAAACCCTGGCATCGCAGCGCCAGTTCAACGTCACCCTGCATCGGCCAGATGGTCAGGGTCAGATGCAATGGACCTTGATCCAACGTGTAGCGATACGAAATGGCGTGGTCCTCTTCGACAGGGACTACGCCAAGTACATCGAGAAAATCGAGGGGTTCCCACGCAAAGGCTGACATGCGGAATCTGGTCGCGTTGTGGCGGCTAAGGCAATTGCATGGCCGGAAAACAGATCATTGCGGCTAACGCAGCGCCGCCACATCGACGGTTCTTGCCTCGCAAGCCTGCACCAGTTCGGGATCATGACTGGCAAACAGCACAACGCGATCCTTGCCCCACGCCATGAATAGCTCGGCCAGCACTGCGCGACCCCGAGCATCGAAACCATTGCTGGGCCCATCCGCAATGACCACCGCCGGATCCCCCAACGCCGCCGCCGTCACAAACACCTTCCGCCGAGTCCCCGTCGACATCTGCTCAAAGCGCTTGTCCAGATGCGGCTCCAGCCCCAGGTCATAGGCCAGCTCCAACGTGGCTTCATCCAGCGCCACGTTCTTCTCCGCCGCCACCTTCTCCAGCAAGCCGCGCCCCGTCATCTCGGGAAACAGCAAGCAGTTGTCCGGCACATAGGCCAGACGCGCCTTGGCCTGCGCCGGCGCGTGGAGCATCGAGTGGCCGTCGATCCACACATCCCCGCTATCCGGCGCGATCACGCCCGCGATGATGTTCAGCAGGCTGGATTTGCCGGTACTGTCTTCTTCGCATAGCGCCACGCAGCCGGGGGTGAAGGTATGGGTCAGGCCCTGGAAGACGAGGTAGTCGCCGTAGCGTTTGCTGAGGTTTTCGATTCGTAGCATGGCGGAAAGTGTACGCAGGAACGCGCGTAGCGGCCAGTTTCCCCGGCGTGGGGACAACCGCCTGACGCCGTGTGATTCAGGCCCGAGCCGGCCCGGCGCCTTCGCTATCCGCGACCAACGGACGGAAGGACATAGGGCTGCTCTTCAGGAACCAGCAATCCGCTGAAATCCCGCGCGGCATATTCTCGCTGTTGTGCCACGAAGTCGGTGATGTCCTCGATCGACAGCACCTCGTCCCGCGCATAGCGTTTCAGCATCTCGCCGCGCAATCCCAACTGGATGGCGCGACGCTCGATGACGGCGCCGGTCGGATCATGGTCGGGGTCCCACTGGAGCCGGACTTCGGACTGCTCCACGCGATCGCGCCATTCCTGCTGGGTCGCGCAACCCGAGGCGGCAAAGCTGGAGGCGACGGCGGCGCGCAGCAGTTCATCGAAGAAGGTTCTGGGCAATCGGACAGCAAGGATGCGCTCCTGTCCTTCTTTCGTCGCCCATCCCGAGCGGAACATCATCCACAGGAAATTGGGCTTGATCCAGCTCATGCGCGAGAAGCTGAATTCACCGCCGAGCTGCTGATGCTTCACGGCATGCGCAGCGATCGCGGGACGATAGGCCTGGTACACATAGATGGAGGTGGCGTCGTACTGCGCCATGATGTGCTGGCCCGATGCGAGCCATTGATGGATTTGCTCTAGATACGGTTTTGTTTTCATTTTTTTAATTAGTGAGCAAGGTGGATAAAGGACCGATCCCGGCCCTTGGAGGCTAGCGCGGCAGCAGTTCCTCGCGAGTCAGGTATTTGCCGTATTCGTTGACCCCAAGTAGCGTGAAGCCGAAGCCCTCGACCAGGGCCATCAAAGGACCCACGCCGCCGTAGGGGTAGCCGTGCGGATCGATCTGCAATTCGGCGATGGAATCGTCTAGGCGTTCCAGGCCCAGCACGGTGTAGTCACCCGAATGGATGCTGTCCACCAGGCTGTAGAAATCCCATTTCGCGGAGAGCTGTTCTGCGGGTTCTGGAATCCATTTGGGGCAGGACTCGCGCTGATGCTTCAGGTCGGCCAGGGTCAGTTCGTCCGGCCAGTCGAAGTTGTTTCCAAGCTCAATGGGAATGGCGGAAAACCAGTCGGACAGGTCGCGGTGAATCTGCGCTTCCTTGTCGTGCTTCAGCGTTTTGTACAGGAGACGCAAGGCTTCCAGATGCGCGGCATTGCCGTATTCGAAGCGGACGCCGAACTGTTCCATTGTGGATAGGTCTGGCGGCTGGGTGGCAGGGGTAGCGGTCCTGACCGCAGTCAAACTCGATTTATTTTTTCTTATCATTGTGGTCGCATTTAACGCTGCCACCACGCTCCCGGTCAACCGCCATGGCTGAATCGCGTGGCGCTGTCGCGACAGTCAAAAGTGCATCACAACGGGCCTGGGTTGTGCGATCGCGCACGGCCGGGGGACATTGATACCGCGCACGTCTCCGGAAGGTTGGACCTCCAATCAGCTCAAAATCAGACCGTTTCGATTCATGCAAGATCAAGACTGGTCTAGTTGATGAGCTGATTGCTGCTAGATTGCGCAAGTTCGACCTGCCCTGAGTACGCCATGACCATCCGCGAAGACAGACTCCAGATACTGCGGCAACCGCTGCTCTCGCGCACGCCGGTGGGCTATCAGCGCCGCTTCGTGGATGATTACGTTCCGCACCAGAGTTCCCTGTTGCCACCCGCTCTGGCTCAGGCCTTGGCCGACGAAGGCGGCATGCCGGGCCAGCATCCTGCCGGCACTTACGCGCGCCGTGTCCTGAAGCCGTTATTGCTGGACCTATCCTGGTCATCCTCACGGTTGGAAGGTAACCGGTATTCGCTGTTGGCCACGCAAGAGCTCTTCAAGCGCGGCACGGCAGACAATGACCTGGACGCGATCATGCTGCTCAATCACAAGGCCGCCATCGAGTTCATGGTCGATGCCGTGCCCCTGCACGGCCTGACCTCTGCTGTCATTGGCAATCTGCACACGCTCCTGATGCAGCACCTGTTGGCCCACACCGACGGTCTGGGTCATGTCCGTCGCACCGTGGTCAACATCCGCGACACGACCTACATCCCTATCCAGGCGCCCGCGCTGCTGCAGGAAATGCTCGATCGCATCGTAGAAAAGGCGCGGCTGATCAAGAATCCCGTGGAAGCGGCGTTCTTTCTCTGGGTGAATCTGGCCTACCTGCAGCCCTTCGAGGACGGCAACATGCGCACCAGCCGCTTGTCGGCCAACATTCCGCTGATGCTCTACAACTGCGCGCCGCTGTCCTTCCTGGATGTGGAGGCGCAGGACTATGCCTACGCCATGATGGGCGTCTACGAGCGCGGCGATGTCGCGCTCGCGGTGGATCTGTTTACCTGGTCTTACCGGCGCTCAATTCGTAAATACACCGTTCAGCTCGATGCGGCGGGTGTGCCGGATCCCGTGCGGCTGCGGTTTCGAGTGAAACTGAATGAAGCGATCAGCCGGGTAGTGCGTGCACGGCAGACCGCCGATGCGGCGTTGGCGGCGCTGGCCTTGTCTGAAGACGATGCACGCGTGTTTCGTCCGATGTTGGCGGAAGAGTTGCGGGTGCTGGATCTGTACAACTGCGCGCGGTATCGATTGGCGATGGAGCAGGTGCAGGAATGGATCGAGGCGGGGCGACCACAGTAGGGAAATTTGCATCACGCAGCACGATCAACAACGGCCTGCCGTGGTGTTTATCACTGTCCTACGCGTCACAGGGCTTGCCCATAAAGCGCCGGAAAGAGAATGGGCTGCGCAAAGATCGGGAAGGCAAAGCGTACCGGCGCGTGGGATGAGCTCGACTCTACCAGGCCGGACTTCACAAGATCCGACAGCAGCTGCCGGCCCGTGCGTTCCCCCAGGCCTGTCATCTGGATGAACTCGCCGCGCGTCGCTGGACCTGCCGCGAACAGGTGATACAGCGGCAGAATCGCTTCCGCTCGAAATCGCTTCTTGCTGCCATGCGCTTCCGCGTGAACCAAGGCCGTGATCCTGCTCTTCATCTCGTCCAGATTCAGCGTGTCGGCCATGTACTGCACCTGATCTTCACAGATATCCAGAAAGTAATTGATCCAGGCCACCAAGCCCCGCTCGGTGAGATTGCCTCGGCCATCCAACGGCCCTTGGCGCCGCGCATCGGCAGACGCAAGGCTGCTGTAGTAGCTCTGTGCATCACGCGCCAGACCTCGGTTCACCGACCAGAGACCATCGGTGATCGGCAGCATGGCAACGTGCGTCTGCAAACGCGTGGCACGGCCATTCCCGTCAATGAATGGATGCATCCACGCCATGCGCTGATGCGCGCAGGCAATGTTGATCAGCTCGACGTCGCGGGACCGCGCTCCCGCGTATTGCGCGGTGAATGCCTCCATGAACTTGGGCAATGACTGCCATGTCGGCGGGACATGATGCCCAACCTTGACATCGATAGTCCGCAAGGCGCCGGGCACAAGGACCTGCTTGTCCTTGGACATTCGATCGTCGGGCCCGAGGCGGCCATACAGCGCCTTATGTGCCCTCTGAACAAAGCTTGCATTGAGCGGACTGATTAGTTCCGTGCTCTCCTCCAGCTCCTTTTCAGCCTCAATGTGCGCCAGCGCGATGCGCTGCAGTTGAGCGACTTCCGGTGTGGACGAAAACTCTTGTCTCAGGGCATCGTCGATATGCTTAGGCGACGTACTTTGCCCCTCGATTTTGTTGCTGTAGTAGGAATTCATCTGCCGCAGCAATTCACGCAACGTCCCTCGTGTCACAGAGTGCGCGCATCCGCCCAGGCGAGCAGAGCGATTGACTATGTCTGCCGCCCGTTCGACAAGTGGCGGCATCAGATGGGAGCCAGGTAGCAAGGGCAGAAATTGGTGAGGGGAATCGTACATGAAAATTTGCCGCTTTTTTTGCCGGTAGTTTTTTCCTTAACACGTTGAAGTTTAACTATTTTTTCTCAAAATCGACAAATTTCCCAAGATAGATTTTCCGCTTTTTCTGCCGCTCCCTGTCATCCCTCATATGCCAGACTTGACCGCCCCTTACGGAAACACTCGCTAATGCCAAGCGGAGGCGACACCGGTAACGAGCTTATTGCCTAGCTGGATAGATAAGAATAGGATCCTATTTTTTCTTTACTTTCTCAGATTTTTGTGATAGCCTGGCAGGCCAAGCCGAGGAGCAGCGCCC
>NZ_JCBANG010000145.1:0-9937 GCF_059760905.1 Achromobacter sp. 1011811831 | reverse complement strand
CGCGACGGCCGCGCGGCGGCAATGGGGTCTGGCGCCGCCCGGCGCCGAAACTTGAGGCGGATTCATGAATTACAACTGGAGCTGGAGCGTATTCCTGGACATGTCGCCGGACGGCGTGCATACCTTCCTGGAAACGCTGCTGATCGGCGTGGGGTGGACGCTGGCGCTGTCCCTGATCGCCTGGGTCTTCTCGCTGCTGCTGGGCTCCTGCCTGGGCGTGATGCGAACGGCAAGCTCGCGCGCCCTGAACTTCGCCGGCGCCGCCTATGTCGAGGTGTTCCGCAACATCCCGCTGCTGGTGCAGATGTTCCTCTGGTATTTCGTCCTGCCCGAGTTGCTGCCGCACGCCTGGGGCGTGGCCATCAAGCAGATGCCGCAGCCCTGGGGCCAGTTCCTGCCGGCGGTGCTGTGCCTGGGTTTCTACGGATCGTCGCGCGTGGCCGAGCAGGTGCGCGCGGGCATCCAGTCGCTGCCGCGCGGCCAGCTCCAGGCCGGCATCGCGCAGGGGCTGACCGAGGCGCAGGCGTACCGCTACATCATCCTGCCGCAGGCCTACCGCATCGTGCTGCCTCCGCTGACGTCCGAGTTCATGGGCACGATCAAGTATTCGTCGGTGGCGCTGACCATCGGCCTGCTGGAACTGACCGGCCAGGCGCGCTCGATGCAGGAATTCAGCTTTCACATCTTCGAGGCGTTCTCGGCCGCGACCGCGGTCTACCTGATCCTGAACGGCGTGGTGGTGCTGGGCATGCGCATGCTCGAGCGCCGCGTGGCCATCCCCGGGCTGATCGGCCCGGCGGGCAAGGGTCGCTAGGGGCGCGCCGTGGGTAAATTCGATTTCGACGCCATTGCCAGCGCCCTTCCCTATCTGTTCAAGACGGGAATGACGTTCACGCTGACGCTGACCCTGCTGGCCGCCGTGATGGGGCTGGCGCTGGGTACGTTGCTGGCCATGATGCGCTTGTCGCGCTTCAAGCTGCTGTCGGTGCCGGCCGGCATCTACGTGAACGTGATGCGCTCCATCCCGTTGTTGCTGGTCATCTTCTGGTTCTATTTCCTGGTGCCCTACATGGCCGCCTGGGCGATGGGCTCGCCCACGCCGGTGCGCGTGGGCGCGTTCAATTCGGCGGTGATCACCTTCACCCTGTTCGAGGCCGCTTACTTCTGCGAAATCATGCGGGCCGGCATCCAGTCGATCTCGCGCGGGCAGGTCTCGGCCAGCCTTGCGCTGGGGTTGAGCCCGTGGCAGAGCATGCGCCATGTGGTGCTGCCGCAGGCCTTTCGCAACATGATTCCGGCGCTGCTCACGCGCGTCATCATCCTGTTCCAGGATACGTCGCTGGTGTATGTGCTGTCGCTGACGGACTTCCTGGGCGCGGCCTCCAAGATCGGCCAGCGCGACGGCCGGCTGGTGGAGCTCTATCTGTTCGTGGCGCTGGTGTATTTCCTGATCTGCTTCACCGCCTCGCGGCTGGTCAAGCGGCTGGAAAAGCGCGCCCGCGTGCTGCGCTAGCTTATCAACAGGTGCAACGATGCAAGCCTCTCCGAATCCTCCGATGATAGAAATCAAGCAGGTCAGCAAGTGGTATGGATCCTTCCAGGTGCTGGATGCCTGCACCACCGCCGTGGCCAAGGGCGAAGTGGTGGTGGTCTGCGGACCGTCCGGCTCGGGCAAGTCCACGCTGATCAAGACCGTCAACGCGCTGGAACCGTTCCAGCAGGGCGAGATCATCGTCAACGGCACTTCCGTCGGCGACCCGCGCACCAACCTGCCCAAGCTGCGTTCCGTGGCCGGCATGGTGTTCCAGCATTTCGAGCTGTTCCCGCACCTGAGCGTGACCGAGAACCTGTGCCTGGGCCAGGTCAAGGTGCTGGGCCGCAGCCGCGACGAGGCGCGCCAGCGCGCGCTGGCGCTGCTGGAGCGCGTGGGCCTGTCGGCGCACAAGGACAAGCATCCCGGCGAGCTGTCCGGCGGCCAGCAGCAGCGCGTGGCGATCGCGCGCGCGCTGTCGATGGACCCGGTGGTCATGCTGTTCGACGAGCCGACCTCGGCGCTGGATCCCGAGATGGTCAACGAGGTGCTGGACGTGATGACGGACCTGGCCGGCGAAGGCATGACCATGATGGTGGTGACCCATGAAATGGGGTTCGCCCGCCGCGTCGCCGACCGCGTCATCTTCATGGACGGCGGCAAGATCGTCGAGGACTGCCCGAAAGAGCAGTTCTTCGGCAATGTCGAGGAGCGTGCGCCGCGCACGCGTCAGTTTCTTTCCAAAATTCTCCAGCACTGAAAGTCATGACCGAGCACACTTCTGCCCCACGCCCCGCCAACGCCGTCGACCTGCGCAGCGATACCGTCACCCTGCCCACCGAGGCCATGTACGAGCGCATGCGTGGCGCGCCGATCGGCGATGACGCGCTGGACGGTGATCCCACCGTGCGCGAACTGGAAGCCTACGTCGCGGCGCAGCTGGGCAAGCAGGCCGGGCTGTTCGTGCCCAGTTGCACCATGGCCAACCTGCTGGCCGTGCTGGCGCAGACGCAGCGCAACGAGCAGGTCATCCTGGAATCCACCGCGCACATGTACACCTCCGAGCGCGGCGCGGCCACCTTCACCGGCGTGTTCTATCACTGTGTGCCGGGCGCGGACGGCGCCATGGACCTGAACCGGCTCGAAGAGGCGCTGCTGACCGAAGGGATGCGCCTGAAGACCTCGCTGGTGGCGATGGAGACCACGCACAACAACGCCGGCGGCACCGTGCTGCCGCTGGACCACATGCGGTCGGTGTACGGCATGGCCAACAGCCGTGGCATCTCGGTGCACCTGGACGGGGCGCGCATGTACAACGCCGCCGTGGCGCTGGGCGTGACGCCGCTGGAGATCGCGCAGCACGCCGACACCGTGTCGCTGTGCCTGTCCAAGGGCCTGAGCGCGCCGGTCGGCGCGGTGCTGGCCGGGCCGCGCCCGCTGCTGGCCAAGGCCCGCACGCTGCGCCGCATGCTGGGCGGCGCGCAGCGCCAGGCCGGCATCATGGCCGCCGCCGGGCTGGAGGCCGTGCAGACCATGGGCGGCCGGCTGGCCGAGGACCACGCCACCGCCGCGCGCCTGAGCGAGGGCCTGAACCGCCTGCATCCGCGCCTGTCGGCCACCGTGCCGCAGACCAACATCGTGCAGGTCGAGACCGCCGACTCCGGCATGGGCAACGCGCAGTGGGTCCAGGCGCTGGCGGCCGAAGGCGTGCTGACCCGCGCCTGGGGCGTGACGCGGCTGCGCTGCGTGACCCATCGCCACATCGGCGCGGCCGACATCGACCGCGCCGTGCAAGCCTTCGGCCGGGTGCTGCGGGCCAGCTGAACCGGCTGTTCCCGGAGCCGCTTGCGGCCTGGGTTGCGACGCGGATTTCCTCGCCGATTGCATCGCCTGCCGACGGGCGGGCGATGCGATAATGCCGCATGTCTCCCCCCTCCCTCACCCGCAAGGATTACCTCTGCGCGCTCGCCGTGGTGGTGATCTGGGGCCTGAATTTCGTCGTCATGAAAACGGGCCTCAAGGGCCTGTCGCCGATGATGCTCGGCGCGCTGCGCTTCGCGCTGGCGGCCTTTCCCCTGATCCTGTTCGTGCGCCCGCCCAAGCTGCCCTGGCGCTGGATCGCGGCCTATGGCCTGGCGCAGGGCCTGGGCCAGTTCGGGCTGCTGTTCGTGGCGCTGCAGGCCGGCATGCCCGCCGGCATGGCCTCGCTGGTGATCCAGACGCAGGCCTTCTTCACGTTGCTGCTGGCCGCGCCGTTGCTGCGCGAGCGCGCGCGGCGGCATCACTGGATCGGACTGGGCGTGGCCGCGCTGGGCCTGGCGGTGATCGCGCTGGGCCGCGGCGACGGGCCGGGCCAGATGACCATGATCGGTTTCGTCCTGACGCTGGGCGCGGCCTTCATGTGGGCGGTGTCGAACATCATCGTGCGCCTGGCGAGCAACCGCGCGCCCGGCTACGACCCCTTCGCCTTCATCGCCTGGAGCAGCCTGGCGCCGGTGCTGCCCTTCCTGCTGCTGGCCGTGCTGATCGACGGCTGGGAGCCGGTGCTGGGCATGCTGGCCGGCATGGGCTGGGGCGAGGCGCTGTCGGTGCTGTACCTGGCGGTGCTGGCGACGCTGGTGGCCTATACGCTGTGGACGCGCCTGCTGACGCGCCATCCGGCCGCGAAGATCGCGCCGTTCTCGCTGCTGGTGCCGGTGGTGGGCCTGTCGGCAGCGGCTGCCGCCTATGGCGAGGCGCTGATGCCGCTGCAATGGCTGGGCGCCGCCGGGGTGCTGGCGGGTCTTATCGTCAACCAGCTTGGCGGGCGCTGGATCCGCGGCCGCTGATCCGGCGGCGGCTCCCGCGCCGCCGCGCCCGTTCTTCGTCTCCGTCCCGCTCCCGGCCGATGGCTCGTCCTGCAGGATTAAGTCGCCCGGCGAGCCGGCTGCGCGATCCTACAGCTGTTCGAAGCGGATGTAGCGCTTGTCGGTGTACTCCCGGCGCGTGACGATCTCGGCCACCCAGGCGCCGGGCGGGCCGCGTCGCAGCCATTCCAGCATGTGGTCGACCTGGTCGGGCGTGCCCTGCACCAGGGCCTCGACCGTGCCGTCTTCCATGTTCTGCACCCAGCCGCGCGCGCCCAGCAGATGGGCGCGCCGGACCGTGGCGTGGCGGTAGCCGACGCCCTGCACCTTGCCGCTGACGGTGACGTGGACGGTTTCCAGATGGGTGTCGGGATGATGGGGGTCTTGCATGTTTCTTCCTTCAGATGATGCGCCGCAACAGCGCCGGCCCGTCGCCACCAGGGGCTAATGCGGATGGTCTATGGGCCGCCGGGCATCGAAGCGATACGTTAGTGCATGTGTCAAGAATATTGCGCGTCGCCCCGGCCAGGACCAGGCGGCGTCGACGCGCCCGCCTTGGATATCGATGCAGGAACCCCCGCGAACCCATTCGTGAACGAGCTTGGAGAGGCCATTATGGAAGAGACCAGTCTGTTGTCGGAAGCAGAGACAGCGCGTTACCGAGATCAGGGCTACCTGGCCCTGGACGGCATCTGCCCGCAGGACGAAGTGGGCTACATACGCGGCACGCTGATGGACATGTTCGAGAACAGGACGGGCTACAACGAGGGCGCGCAGTACGACTTCATCAGCCGGGACGATCCTTCCAGGCCGGCGCGGTTTCCCAGCCTGCACGATCCGCGCCATTATGCCCCCGACCTGCTGAAGACGACGTACCACGCCCGCACCCTGGCGATGGCGCGCCAGCTGCTGGGGCCGGACGCGGCGCTGTATGGCGAGCACGCGCTGCTCAAGCCGGGCGGGGGCGGGCCCGAGACGCCCTGGCACCAGGACGAGGCCTTCCGCTCGCCCGACTTCGTCTACAAGGAGCTGAGCATCTGGCTGGCGCTGCAGCCGGCCACGCTGGAGAACGGCTGCATGCAGTTCATCCCAGGTTCCAACAAGTGGGACGTGCTGGAGCACCGCTCGCCCGGCGGCGACAAGCATCTGCATCCGCTGGAATGCTGCGGCGACTTCGCCCGCGACCTGGCCGTGGCCGAGCCGCTGGCGCCGGGCGGCTGCACGGTGCACGACGCGCGCACGCTGCACCACACCGGCGCCAATACCTCCGACGCGCCCAGGCTGGCTTACATCCTGATCTACAACACGCCGCCCGTGTACAAGCCGGGACGCCGCGAATTCCCGTGGCTGGAAGGCCGCTGGACCGACAGCCAGACGCGCAAGAAGGAATGGCATCGCCGCGGCGGCCTGGCGGTGGACCTGGTGCGGCGCCTGCCGGCCATCCGCCTGACCAGCCCGCGTTGGCTGGCCTGGGCCACCATCCGCGCGGTCAACAAGGTCTGGCCGCGCTGACGCGGTCCGGCGCACCGGCCGGCCCGGCGCCGGGCAGCTCGACGCCCGGCCGCCCGAAGCCTCGTATGTGCGTCGTCCGCACGCACGGCGCCTCGCGGAATCCGTGAAAAAGCAGCGCCGGCGGGCCTCGCCCGCCGGCACCGGCGCGTATACTGGGCGGCGCCGCCGGGCCGCAGGGCCTTGCTGCACTGCAAGGCCGCCCGCCGCCGGCGGCCCCATTCTTCCAAGAAAAACCAAGGACGCCATGCGATCGGGCCCTTCCCGATGTTCCGCCCCTGCCCGCGCCATGCCGCGCGGCGCGCGCGCATGCGCCGGTTCCGCCGCGCGTCCCGCACTCTACAGACCCAGCCATGACCGCTAAGCTCTCAACGATCACCTGCATCGAAGATTTGCGCGTAATCGCGAAACGCCGCGTGCCGCGCATGTTCTACGACTACGCCGATTCGGGCGCCTGGACCGAGGGCACCTACCGCGCCAACGAGAGCGATTTCCAGAAGATCAAGCTGCGCCAGCGCGTGGCGGTGAACATGGAAGGACGCTCGCTGCGCACCACGCTGGCCGGCCATGACGTGGCCATGCCGCTGGCCATCGCGCCGACCGGCCTGACCGGCATGCAGCACGCCGACGGCGAAATCCTGGCGGCCAAGGCCGCCGCCGAGTTCGGCGTGCCCTTCACGCTGTCCACCATGAGCATCTGCTCGCTGGAAGACGTGGCCGCCGCCACCGGCAAGCCGTTCTGGTTCCAGCTGTACGTGATGCGCGACCGCGAATTCGTCGGCAACCTGATCGACCGCGCCAAGGCCGCCGGCTGCTCGGCGCTGGTGCTGACGCTGGACCTGCAGATCCTGGGCCAGCGTCACAAGGACATCAAGAACGGCCTGTCCACCCCGCCCAAGCCCACGCTGCGCAACCTGATCAACCTGGCGACCAAGCCGCGCTGGTGCATGGGCATGCTGGGCACCAAGCGCCGCACCTTCGGCAACATCGTCGGCCACGCCAAGGGCGTGAGCGATCTGTCCTCGCTGTCCTCCTGGACCGCCGAGCAGTTCGACCCTCGCCTGAGCTGGGACGACGTCGAATGGATCAAGCAGCGCTGGGGCGGCAAGCTCATCCTCAAGGGCATCCTGGACGTCGAAGACGCCCAGCTGGCCGCCAACAGCGGCGCCGACGCGCTCATCGTCAGCAACCACGGCGGCCGCCAGCTCGACGGCGCCATGTCGTCGATCGCGGCGGTGCCGTCCATCGCCGACGCGGTGGGCTCGAAGATCGAAGTCTGGATGGACGGCGGCGTGCGCTCCGGCCAGGACATCCTCAAGGCCGTGGCGCTGGGCGCGCGCGGCGCCATGATCGGCCGCGCCTTCCTCTACGGCCTGGGCGCCTACGGCCAGGATGGCGTGCGCCGCGTGCTGGAGATCCTGTACAAGGAAATGGACACCACCATGGCCCTGTGCGGCCGCCGCTCGCTCGTGCCGGGCGACCGCAGCATCCTGCTGCCGGGCACCTATCCGGTCTGAGGCAAGGCGCCGGACGGCATCAGAGACAGGCCCGCGCCGTCTGGCCGAAGGAAAAGCCGCTCAAGGGAGGCTCGCGCAGCACGGCGCGGGCGCCGCCGGCGGTGGCGGTGACGTCCAGTATGCCGCCGGCGATGTTGCGGATGCGCACGCTGCCCTGGCGCCGAAACACGTCGGCGCCGCCCAGTTCGACCCAGGCTTCATGCACGCAGTTGACGTAGACCTCCAAGGGTTTGGCGGTATCGGATTCGAACAAAGGCCTGCGCTGTTCCACGCTGGACATGGTCATGCAGCCTGTCAGGGCGAAGGCGGCAACCAGAACGGCGATGTAAGGCTTCATGTGGTTCCTCCCCAGGAGGCCGCCACTATCGCCGGGGTGTGCCGTCCGGGTCAAGGCCGGCATTCCTGGCGTCATGTTTGCGGCAGTATTCTTTAGTCCGACGCACTCCGGAGTCACGATGATGAGCAAAAAGCAAGGCGGCCCCGTCCGCCTGGGCAAGGCGTTGCGGCTGTTGGCCGGCGCGGCCATGGCTGTCCTGCTCCCGGCCGTCGCCCCGGCCCAGCAGAAGACGCTGTACGTGGGCATGAACGGCGGCGGCATGGCCGAAGCCTATTCGCAGCACGTGTTTCCGGAGTTCGAGCGCGCCCAGGGCGTGCGGATCGAAGTGGTGCCGGGCACGTCCGCCGAGGTGCTGGCCCGCGCCCAGGCGCAGAAGGGCAAGCCCGGCATGCACCTGATGTTCCTCGATGACGGCGTCATGGTGCGGGCCGTCGCCGCCGGCCTGTGCCAGCCGCTCAGGGACGACCCGGTGCTGCGCGAGCTGTATCCCACCGCCGTCCGGCGCGACCGCAAGGCGGTGGGCCTGAACGTCGGCATGACCGGGCTGGGCTACAACACCCGCCTGTTCGCCCGCCAGGGCTGGGCGCCGCCCACGTCCTGGATGGACCTGGCCGACCCCCGGTACAAGGGCAAGGTGGTGATGCAGTCCGCCGCCGCCAGCACCTTCGGCCTGCATGCCTTCCTGATGTTCAACCGCATCCAGGGCGGCACCGACGCCGACACCGGCCCGGGCTTTCGCGCCTGGCCCGGTTCGGTCGGGGTCAATGTGCGGGAATACCTGCCCGACTCGGCCCGGCTGGGCGAGCTGGTCGAGGCCGACGAGGCCGCGCTGTTTCCGCTGTCGCCCACCGCCATCATGCGCCTGAAGCGGCTGGGCGTGCCGGTGGAGTACGCCGCGCCCAAGGAAGGCTCGGCGGTGCTGATGGTGGCCGAGTGCGTGGTGGCCCGCAACAGCGAGCCGGAACTGGCGCAGCAGCTGGCGCTGTACCTGCTGTCGGTGGAGGCGCAGGTCAAGGCGCTGGAGACGGGCGGGCTGTTCCCGTCGAACAAGAACGTCTCGCCGCCGCCCGATCATGTCGTGTCGTTCAAGCGCTTCCAGGGTTACATGACCAACGCCAAGATCGTGAACTGGGAGCGCATCAACGCCGACCGTCCCGCGTTCAACGCGCGCTGGAACAAGATGACCGTCCGCTAGCGCGCCGGCAATCCTCGCGGCGCTTCCGTGCCGCAGGGCTGCTGCGCTCCGGCGCCTGGGCGTGTGCCGACCGGCACGCGAAAATCGCAAAATCTGCAAATGGGCCGCCGCTACAGTGCGTTCCAAGGAGACCGCATGAAGCCCGAAACCCTGAACCAGTATGGCCAGCGCCTGGAACCCGTCCTGCGCTGGCTGGCAAGCCACCCCGACGCCGACCCGGACCTGTACCGGATGGCGGACCTGGCCTGCCTGTCGCCGTACCACTTCCATCGCGTCTACCGCGCCTTGATGGGAGAAACGGTGAATGCCACCGTGCAGCGCATCCGCATGCACCGCGCGGCGGTGGCGCTGGGTCGGCCCGAGGCTTCCTTGCGCGAGGTGGCGCAGCGCGCCGGCTATGAGTCGGACGCGGCGTTCAACCGGGCATTCGGCGCGACCTTCGGCATTTCGCCGGGGCGCTACCGGGCCGCCCGCTCCCGTCCCTTCGACCCACAGGAGCTAGGCATGTACCCCATCAAGATCGAGACCTTTCCCGGCGCCACGCTGGCGGTCCTGTCGCATCGCGGCAGCTACCAGGAGATCTGCCCGCTGTTCACCCGCGTCTTCATGCTGGCCGCCAGCCGCGGCCTGGCGCGGCCCGAATCGGTCGGCTACGGCGTGTACCTGGACGACCCCGAACAGGTGCCGGCCAGCGAGCTGCGCTCCAAGGCCGGCATGTCGGTCGCGCCCGACGCCGACCTGGGCGACGAGCTGGAACGCTTCGAGATCCCGCAAGGCCGTTGCGCCATCCTGACCTATACCGGCCCGTACAACGAGATGGACAAGCCCTACAACTGGATGTTCTCGGAATGGCTGCCCGGCAGCGGCGAGGTGCCGGCGGACTTCCCCATGTTCGAGATGTACATGAACGACCCGCGCACGACTCCGCCCGCCCAATTGCAGACCTGCATCTGCATGCCGTTGAAGTAAGGCGGAGCGATGTCGGGCGCAACGGCGCGGCGT
>NZ_JCBANG010000144.1:0-10189 GCF_059760905.1 Achromobacter sp. 1011811831 | reverse complement strand
CGGCGGACTGCGCCGCCGTTTCCGCCGCCGCATTGGCGGCGACCGCTTTCCTGTCGGCGTCGTCGGCCGCGGCCTGGGCCGCGACGGCCTTGCCGTCGGCCGCCGCCGCAGCGGCCAGGCCAGCGGCTGCCGACTGCGCCGCTGCCACCGCTTTTCCGTCCGCCGTCGCGGCGGCCACGTTAGCGCCAACGGCCTTGTCGTGGGCCGCGTCGGCGCGCAGCTGCGCGCCTGCCGCGACCGTCTCGACCTTGTCGACCGCGGCCTCTACCTTGGCGAAGTTCTCGTTCACCTTGACCATGCCGTCGCGCAGCGGAACGCCGCTGCGGTCATTGGCCTGCTGGCCTACGTTGATGGGTTGGAGTCTTTGCATGATGGTTTTATTTGAAGATGTTGCACAGGTGATGAGGTAGCAGACTGCCACAAGGACCGCGCACGTTCGCTACCCCGCGATCCTGCCCTTGAGCTTCCACACCTTGAGGCGAAAGTGCGCGTTGGCCTGGTTCTGCGACCAGGCGCCAACCCAGGAGCCACCCGCAATGGTCGGATCCGTGGAGGTGCCGTTCTTGCCTGCCCGCACGATGATCTTGTCCGTCACCAGGTTATGGGCGGCCTTGATGCCCCAAGCGAAGTAGGGATCACTGGGCGCACCCGCGCGGTCCATCGCGCAGAACCAGCCGGGTTCGAACCACTGACCGTTCAACTCATGCTCGACCACGACCTGGACCGGGGATCCGGGGAACGGATTGTCTATCGTCTGTGCCGTGTTCTGATTGAGGATCCCCGGCGTCGTCGCCGAACCGCCGGGATAGAGCAGCTTGAAGTCGATGTCGTTCTGGAACGCCGCATCTAGCGTTGCAAGCCGGGAGGCCAGCTGCGCCGCGTCGACACTGCCAGGACGCGACACGGCGCCGAACACCTTGATGATGAAGCAGCCGGAAACGAAAGTTGGATTCGCCTCTACACCACCCTCCATCGCCGTGTATCGAGGGAAGATAGGTGTGACCGTTGTGGTTGTGCCAAGAAAGGAAGATGTTCCCCCAGTTTCCGAACCCAGATACTGCGGGGTTTGAAACGTATGGCCATGAGTCTTGTTCTGGCTGGCCTTGATCCCGCCATTCGCCACGGACAACGCGCCGTCTCCCCGGAGAAAGGCCGCGCCAATCGCGCCTGCAGACTTGCCGTTGTAGTCCGGCACGCGAATGCTGGTTGCCCCATCGCCGAGCGTGTAAGCGCCACGCTTGAGCGGATCCGCCAGCCACTCGGCCTCGGACACGACCGGAACAACGCCATCCGCGACGGCCACCGCCAGATCCGGAAACGTCGCCCGTGACACGAGCTGCCCATCGCCGGGAATCCAGCCCGCCCAGATCGCGCCCCGCTTCGGCGCCCAGGCCACGAAGCCCGTGGGAATCGATTCGATCAGCGGCAGCTGCGCCGCCGGCACCTTGCCGTCGGCGGCCAGCGCCGCGACGCCATTGGGCTGGCCCTTCTGCGCCAGCGGAATGGCATCCTCCACCGCCGGCAGGTTGGCCGCCGGCACCTTGCCCTGCGCATCCAGCGGGGCCACGCCGTCGGGCGCGCCACGCAGGATCACCGGCAGGTAGTCCAACTTCGGCAGGTGGGCGACCGGCACCTTGCCGGCGGCGTCCAACGGCGTCACGCCGTCCGCCGCGCCCTTTTGCGACATGGGTATCGAATCGGGCAGGTGGCCGGCCGGCACCTTGCCCGCCGCGTCCAGCGGCGCCACGCCACCGGCCGCGCCCTTTTGCGACATCGGCACGGAATCGGGCAGGTTGCCGGCGGGCACCTTGCCGTCCGCGTCCAGCGGCGCCACGCCGCCGGGCCGGTTCTTCTGCACGGCAGGCAGCGCCGCGGCGGCGATATCGCGCGCGGAGCCCGCGAGCGCGCTGGTCTGCGCCACGGCGGTCTCCACGGCGTCCATGGCCGTCTGCACCTTGGCGAAGTTCTCGTTGACCTTGGCCATGCCGTCGCGCAGCGGATCGCCGCTGCGGTCATTGGCCTGCTGGCCCACGTTGATGGGTATGAGTCGTTGCATAGGGATCCGTATTCAGGAAAGGAATCACAGGGATGGGGTTCGGAAACGAAAAAAGCCCGCTGCATGGGCAGGCGGGCTTTCGGTGAGGATGGATGCGCGGGACGCGACTTCCCCTCGACGGATCGACTATAGGCGCGCTGCCGCGCCCATACAAGGCTTGTGCGACACGCCAGGGCAAGAGCGCCGCAAGCCTGACCGCCAAGCGGCGCCGAGTCCCCGCGTGCTATGTTTGAACGCCCGCCCCAACAGGAAGGAACTCCATTGCGCACCCTGCTCCGCCATGCCCGCCTGTCCCGTTTCCTGCGTGGCGCCAGCCTGACCGCCGCGCCATTGATGCTCGCCGCCACGGCCCAGGCCGCCGCCGTGTTCGACGCGGGCGGCCTGCGCATCGACGCCGCGCAGCAGAGCCAGCGCGACGTGAACACCGGCCAGAGCCAGACATTCCGCATCACCGCCGCCTCGTTCCAGGGCGAAGCGCTGTGCGGCCCAGGCGGGACGCTCGGACGCTACCTGCATCCCGATGACGCCAGGCTCGCCAAGCGCCCCTATTACTGCCTGAGCCCCGTCCTGCCCGTTGGCCCGGACAGCGTGCTGATGTTCTTCCGCGATTCGAACGAGACCTTTCTCGCCGGCCTGACGGCGCGTGGCGGCCGCCTGCGCGTGGAGCGCCTGCGGCTGTCCGAGGACGAGGCGCGCGACACGGTCGAGACCCGCAAGCTGCTGGATGCGCGCATGCCGGGCTGGAGCCGGGTGCAGACCGACTGGACCGAGACCGCGCTGGTCCGGCACGATTCCCTGCAGGTCGTGCGCCTGGGCGCGGGCATGCTGCTCGACATCGACGGCGACACCGCCTTCCTGATGACGCCGCCCGGCGAGACCGTCGTGCGCCAGGAACCAAACCGGCTGGTGACGGGGCCGGGCGGAGCGAGCTATGTGGAACAGGGTAAGGTGATCACCCGCAAGACGCCGCTGACGTTCCGCGCCGTGCGCTGGCGCGACGGCGCGGAGCTGGCCAGGCTGGAGGTCAAGGATGCCTGCCTCCAGGCGCCGGGGCTGGACCTGGACGGCCGGCCGTCCAGCGGCAGGAACGCGCAGGTGGCCTATGCCGACGTGCCCGCGTGGCGCGCGCGCACGCTGTCCTATGTGCCCGGACGCAATGCGCGCCTGCTGCTGGCGCCGGGTGCGGAACTGCCACGCGCGCCGGGCTGCGCAGCCCGCTGAGGCCGCCCCCGGCGACAGCGGCGCTGACCGGTCAATTCGGCTGCAAGCCGATCTGCAGCACCACCTTGCCCAGCGCGTCCAGGTCCGCCCGCGCCCGTTCGCGCGCCTCCTCGGGCGTGCCCACCACCGGCACCCAGCCCGCATCGGTCAAGCGCTTGCGCGCCGCGGGTTCGCCCAGCCCCGCCACCAGCGCGGCGTTCAGCCGCTGGATGACCGCGTCGGGCGTGCCGCGCGGCGCGGCAAGGCCGAACCAGCCCACGGCCGAGAATCCGGGCAGGCCGGCCTCCTCGGCCGTGGGCACGTCCGGATAGGCGGCCACGCGATACTTGCTGGTGACGAACAGGCCACGGACCTTGCCCGCCTGGATATAGCCGGCCTGCGCGGCGGCGTTGTCGATCATCGAGTCCAGGTGTCCGCCCATCAGGTCGTTGACGGCGGGCGCGCCGCCCTTGTAGGCGATCACGTTCAGATCGATGCCGGCGGCGTTCTGGAACAGCATCTGCGTCAGGTGCGCCTGGGTGCCGATGCCGGCGTTGGCCGAGGTCACGCCGCCGGGCGTGGCGCGGGCCTTGCGGATGAAGCCTTGCAGATCGCGCTCGGGCGCATCGGCGCGGGTGACGAAGACAAAGGGGATCTCGACCAGCGTGGTGATGGGCGCGAGGTCTTCCGTGGGCTTGAAGCGCAGCTTGTAAAGATGCGGGCTCACCGCCATCGCGCCGCTGGCGGTGAAGGCCAGCGTGTAGCCGTCGGGCTGGGCGCGGGACACGTACTCGAGCGCGATGGTGCCGCCCGCGCCGGGCTTGTTCTCGACGATCACCGGCTGGCCCAGCGCCTTCTGCAATACTTCCCCGACCACGCGGCTGAGCGTGTCCGAGGCCGAGCCGGGCGCGTAGGGATAGACGATGGTGATGGGTTTGGACGGATACTGCGCCTCGGCCTGCGCGCCGGCGGGCGACAGCCCGGCCAGCAAAAGCGCGGCCAGCGCTCGCTTGATGTTCATGGTGTTTCCCCTGTGGTCGTATTGTCGTGTGATCGGTCCAGATGGATCTGCTGCAGCAGCGGCACCGCCATCGCGCCGTAGACGCGCAGGACGGGCAGCATGTCCTCGCCATACCAGCCCGCCTCGTGCAGCAGGTTCAGCGAGCCCAGCGTGCGCCCGTTCCAGCGCACCGGCACATTGACGGCCGATTCGCAGCCCAGCGACAGGATCAGCGCGTGGTCGGGAAAGGCGGCGCGGATAGCGTCGGCGTCGGTGCAGAAGCGCGGCTCGCCCGCCTCGATGACGCGGGCATGGAACTCGCCGCCGGGCACGATGGGCTTGGCGCCGCCGGGCGGATAGGCCAGTGGCGCGCTGCTGTAGTGGCGCACGCTCAGGCCGCGCGTCCAGTCCAGCGCCAGCACGGTGAACAGCCTATGGCCCAGGTCCCGCGCCAGCGCCGCGTCCAGCTGCAGCAGGCCGGCCTGCGGCTGTGAGCCGCCGGCCAGCGCCCGCGCCAGGGCCGGCGCGCCCGTCAGTTCAAAGGACCGTGGCATGGTCGAGCGTCTTGGGCGTGGCGGTCAGGGTGCGCGGCTCGCGGCCCACGACCACGGTATCGTCGATGCGGAAGCCGCCGATGCCGTAGACGTACAGGCCGGGCTCCACGGAATACACCTCGTTGTCTTCCAGCGGCCGATGGCAGAACGCCATGTTCTCCGGATACTCGTGATGGATGATGCCGATGGCATGGCCGGTGCGGTGCCGGATGTGGGCGGCGTAGCCCGCGCGCTCGATCACCGCCTGCGCGGCGGCGTCGATGCCGCTGACGGGCTGGCCGCTGACCGCGGCCTCGATGCCTGCCAGGTTGGCGTCGCGCGCCGCCGTCCACAAGGCCGCCTGCTCGGCGCTGGGCCGGCCGCAGAACCAGGTGCGCTCGTTCTCGATGGCCAGCCCGTTCAGGCGCGGGATCAGGATGTTCACCAGCACGTCGCCCTCGCGGATGCGCGCGCCGCAGGACGCGCCGTCGCCATGCGGCGACGCGGACGCCGGGCCGCTCAGTGTCCAGGCCCGGATCACCTCGAACTGCTCGCCCGGAAAGCGCTCGGCGGCTTCCTGCACCCATAGCGCGGCCATCGCGCAATCCAGCTCCTGCACCAGCCTGCCCGGCCGGATGTTCTCGCGGTAGCGTTCCTGCAACCAGTCGGCCAGCGAGCCGATCTCCGCCATCACCGCGAGTTCTTCCTCGTGCTTGCGCCAGCGCAGCGCGCGGCATTCGCGGGTGCAGGGCAACAGGCGCAGGTCGGGCAGTTGCGCGGCCGCGGCGGTCAGCGCCGGGCTGCCACCCTCCACCCCGATGCGCGCCCGCGCCAGGCCGGCCCGCGCCAGGCGCTGCGCCAGCAGCTCGGGCAGCTCCGACGGCAGCGGCAGGCGCTCGACCACGCGCGGATGCTCGGCGTAGAAGCTGACGTCGGTGATCCAGACCTTGCCCTGTTCGCGCGAGAAGCGCATGTGGTTGGTCGAAAGCTCGTTCATCACCAGGAAACCGTCGCCGTCGCGCGGCACCACGGCGTATATGGGCCGCTCCCAGGGCAGCACGTCGGTATGGAAATTGGTGGCGAACTGGAAGAAGTCGGCCGAGGTGAACACCAGCGCGTCCAGGCGTAGCGCGTCCATCAGGTCATTCATCTGCTGGCGGCGGTGCCGCCAGACGGCAGTAGTCAGTCTGGGCATGTCGGATACCGGAAGTGGTGGGGTGCTACGGGTATTCTGGTATCGCCAACCATGGCCGACAAATGAATAATCCTGAGCTTTCCATTAGCGTTTACTCATACTTGACGGAGCCACGGCATGGATTGGAACCTGGACCACATCGCCTGGGCGCGCCGGTTGAAGCTGCGGCACCTGGAGATTTTCCTGACGCTGGCGTCAGCCGGCAGCGTCACCGCCGCGGCCCACCTGATGCACATGACGCAGCCGGCGGTTTCTCACTGGCTGAGCGACATCGAAGACCTGGTCGGCACGCCGCTGTTCCTGCGCAACCGGGGACTGCGCCTGACCGAAGCGGGCGAAGTCCTGGCGCGGCATGCGCGCCGCATGCTGGGCGACCTGCGCCGCACCAGCGAGGAAATCGAGTCCGTGAAATCCGGCATCGCCGGCAGGCTGCACGTGGGCACGGTGCTGTCGGCCTCGCCGGTGCTGCTGCCACGCGCCATCGCGGCCCTGCAGCGCGAGTTCCCCGGCATCTACGTGGAAGTGGTGGAGGGACTGGTGACGCCCCTGATCGAGCGCTTGCAACGCCATGAACTCGACCTGATCGTCGGCCCGCTGGATGTGCGCGGTCATCAGGCCGGACTACGCATGGAACCGCTAATGCGCGACACCTTCAGCATCGTGACGCGGCCCGGCCATCCGCTGGCCCGGCTGCGGCGGCCCGGCTGGAAGGAAGCCGCCGCGCATCCCTGGATCATGCCGCCGGCGGGCACGGTATCGCGCGGCAGGCTGGAAGAGGCCTTCGCCCAGGCCGGCGTGGCCACGCCCTCGCCGCGCATCGAGACCGCCTCGCTGGTGGCGCTGCAGGCGCTGCTGCACGAAACGGGCTATGTGTCGACGCTGGCCAGTTCGGTGGCGCAGCTGTACAAGCGCCTGAAATTGGTCGACATCGTCAGGCTGCCCGAGCCGCTGGCCTTTGGCGCGGTGGGTATGATGTGGAGCGCCGACGCGCCCAGCCGCGTGCTGGCGCAGCTGCAGGACAGCCTGCGCGCCACCGCCGGCACGCAGCAGGCGGCCGGCTGAACCGGCGCCCCCCATTCACGAAGAGAGAGCCCGTGCAGATCGTTTCCGTACGCGACGAACCCGCCATCCGCCTGGATGCCATCCGCTACTTCCAGCGGCAATGGGCCAGCGCGGACACCATGATGATGTACGACGATGCCATCACCCGCTGCATCGGCGCCGAGAACCCCTTGCCGCAATGGTATGTGCTGCGCGACGGCGCGCGCCTCGTCGGCTGCGCCGGCCTCATCACCAACGACTTCATCAGCCGCGGCGAGCTGTATCCGTGGCTGTGCGCGCTGCATGTGGAGGAAGACCTGCGTGGCCGCAACCTGGGCGGCCGCCTGATCCAGCACGCGGCGGACCATGCCCGCGCGCTGGGCTTCAGGTCGCTGCACCTGTGCAGCGACCTGCGCGGCTACTACGAGAAGTTCGGCTTCCAGCCCGACGGCGTCGGCTACCACCCGTGGGGCGAGACGGCCCAGGTGTACAGCCTGAGGCTGTAGCGCTGGGCCGTCCGGCCTCAGGGCGCCGGGTTCGGATGGCGCGCGTGGATCTGCGCGATGCCGTCCAGCGCTTCCTGCGGCAGCGTGACCTCCACGCTGTCGATGTTCTCCTTGAGCTGCGCCAGCGTGGTCGCGCCGATCAGGTTGCTCGTCACGAAGGGCTGCTGGTTGATGAAGGCCAGCGCCAGGTGCGTCGGCGACAGGTCCAGCCGGCGCGCCAGGGCCACGTACTCGGCGGTGGCGGCCTCGGCCTGCGGATTGCTGTAGCGCGTGAAGCGCTCGTAGCGCGTCAGGCGCGCGCCCTCGGGCCGGGCGCCGTCCAGGTACTTGCCGCAGAGCATGCCCATGGCCAGCGGCGAATAGGCCAGCAGGCCCACGTCCTCGTGGCGCGAGAATTCCGACAGGCCGCTCTCGAACACGCGGTTGAGCAGGCTGTAGGCATTCTGGATGGACACGATGCGCGGCAGCCCCTGGTTCTCGGCGTGCTTGAGGAACTGCGCCACGCCCCAGGGCGTTTCGTTGGACACGCCCACATGGCGCACCTTGCCCTCGCGCACGAAGTCCTGCAGCACGGACAGCGTTTCCTCGATGGCCACGGTCTGCTCGCCCTCGGTCCAGGGATAGGCCAGCTTGCCGAAGGTCGCCGTAGTCCGGTCGGGCCAGTGCAGCTGATACAGGTCCAGGTAGTCCGTCTGCAAGCGCTTCAGGCTGGCATCCAGCGCGGCGGTGAGGTTCTTGCGGTCCAGGAAGGTCTTGCCGTCGCGGATGTGGCCGGGACGCTTGGGGTCGCGCACCGGGCCGGCGACCTTGCTCGCCAGCACCACGTCCTGGCGACGTTTGCGGCTGGCCAGCCAGGTGCCGATATAGGTCTCGGTCAGGCCCTGGGTCTGCGCCAGCGGCGGCACGGGGTACATCTCGGCCGTGTCGATCAGGTTGATGCCGCGCGCCAGCGCGTAGTCGAGCTGCTCGTGCGCCTCTGCCTCTGTGTTCTGCTCGCCCCAGGTCATGGTGCCCAGGCCGATCAGGCTGACGTCCAGGCCGCTGCGGCCGAGTTTGCGGTATTTCAAGTTCTGCTCCCTGCGGATGGGTGGGGCCGAGCCTGGGACAGGCACGCGGGTCCCGGAAAGGCGACACCTTACCGCAAGTCGCTTGGCAATCCGCCGACGGGCCGCCGCCCCGTCCAGCCCGCGATCCCCGCCACGGCGCGCGCCAGGCCGGCCAGCGCCCGGGCAAGGCGATACACTGCGTCATCGTCCCGTGCTTCGCGCCATAAGCTCATGAAAAACAAATCCATAGGCGGCCTGGTCTATTCCACCGACGGCGGCCGCATGTGCCCCGCCTGTCGCCGCCCCGTCGCCGACTGCGCCTGCCAGGCCGCCGCGCCGGCCCCCGCCGGCGACGGCGTGGCCCGCATCTGGCGCGAGAGCAAGGGCCGCGGCGGCAAGAGCGTGACGCTGGTGCGCGGCCTGCCGATGGTCGGCCCGGCGCTGGAGCAGCTGGGCAAGCAGCTGCGCACGACCTGCGGCAGCGGCGGCACCGTCAAGGACGGCGTGATCGAGATCCAGGGCGACCACCGCGAACGCGTCGCGCAGGCGCTGGCAAAGCTGGGCCATCGCGCCAAGCTGGCCGGCGGCTGAGACGCGCCCCATTCATCGCCGGCCACGCGGCCGGCCCTGCCAGGCAAGAGCATGAGCACGACTGATATCGACCTCGAACCCGCCGCCGTGAGCGGCTGGCACGCCCACGTGTATTTCGACGCGGCCAGCCGGGACGCGGCCCATGCGTTCCGCGAACGCGTCATCGCGCGCTTCGGCGACAGGATGGAGATGGGCCGCTTCCACGAGAAACTGGTGGGGCCGCACCCGTGCTGGAGCTACCAGATCGCTTTCCCGCCGGCGGAGTTCACCGAGATCATGACCTGGCTGGCGCTGAACCACGGCGCGCTGGACGTGTTCGCGCATCCTAACACCGGCGACTCGCTGCGCGACCACCGCGACTGCGCGGTCTGGCTGGGACGCAGCCATGCGCTCAACCTGCGGGCGCTGGGCGGCTGACCGCCAGCCAGCACGGCGCCGCCGTCAGGCGTGCATATAGGCCGCGTAGATCTGCGCCAGCCGCGCCGCGTCGATGCCCTGGCGCTGCTCCAGCGCCAGCGGATGATCGGTGGCTTCCAGCTCGATATAGGGCCGCACGCCGTCGTCACGCAGATGGACATGGGTTTTCAAGCTGCCTTCCGTTTCCGGATAGACCTTGAAGCTGGCGGACAGCCAGCCGAAGAACGGCCCCAGGTGCGCGCGCCGGGGCTCGTCGTAGCTGTCCAGGTACTGGCCGAAGCTGGCTTCGCTCAGCGACACCCAGACGCCCCAGACGAAGGGCTCGTCCGCCCCATGCACGGGGATCTCGATGCAGCCGCGCACGAAGAAGTACTTGCCGTCGACGACGCAGACGTCGGACGACAGCTCGCAGCGCGCGGCGCGCTCAGGCTCGGGAATCAGGTAGTAGAACAGCGGCGCTTCGGCGTCGAAGGCCGGCATGCCTTCATGCCACTGGCCGCAGGCCTTGCATTCGAAACGGAACATGGAAGTCTGGGCCGGCGGACGCCGGCGCGGCGTGGAAACGCCCTATTGTGCCGCAAGGCGGCGCGGCGGGACGTTCCGC
>NZ_JCBANG010000143.1:0-11088 GCF_059760905.1 Achromobacter sp. 1011811831 | reverse complement strand
GCCCGGAGATTTCCGGGCCCTGGTCCGTTCCGGCGGGCCTTCCCAGGGGCGCCGGCGCTGTTACGTGAAATTTTTCTTACAACGCGCAGTCTCGGGCTCGCCAGTACGTCTAGTAACAAGCAGAAGCTGCGGACGAGGACATGCGGGCAGAAATCCGTCACGAGATTGTCAAGCGCACTGCACGGTAGCGGCCGGCCACTGACCGGTTTTCATAAAAGGAACTGAGTGCATCGCTATGCATGATTTCGAGAGTAAGGGCAGCGCCTTGCGCGCAGCGGGAGCGATCGTCCTGACGCTGGCGGCTGGCGCCGCCTGGGCGCAGGCCGCCGCGCCCGCCGATGCCGCCGCCGCGGCAGCCGACCAGCGCCGCGTCAACGTCAACGAGTACATCGTGCGCGGCAACACCGTGCTGGAGGCGCGCGACATCGAGAAGGCGGTCTATCCGTACCTGGGACCGGACCGCACGCTGTCCGACATCGAGGCCGCGCGCGAGGCCCTGCAGACCATCTACCAGGAGCGCGGCTACCAATCGGTGTACGTGGACCTGCCCGAGCAGCAGGTGGCCGACGGCATCGTCTTCCTGCAGGTGTCGGAAACGAAGGTCGGCCGCGTGCGCGTGGTCGGCGCCAAGCACTATTCGCCGCTGACCATCCGCGATGAAGTGCCCGCGCTGCAGGAAGGCGAGGTGCCGAACTTCAACAAGGCCCAGGCCGAACTGACCAACCTGAACCGCGGCGCCTCGCGCCAGGTGGTGCCGCTGGTCAAGGAAGGCCGCATGCCGGGCACCATGGACGTGGACCTGAAGGTCGAGGACAAGAGCCCCTGGCACGCCAGCGTGGGCCTGAACAACGACTACAGCGCCGACACCAGGAAGCTGCGCAGCACCGCCTCGATCGGCTACGACAACCTGTGGCAGCTGGGCCATTCCGTCAGCCTGACCTTCTTCACCGCGCCGCAGCAGACCGATAACGCCAAGGTCTGGTCCGGCTCGTACTCGATGCCGCTGTCCAACCGCTGGAGCCTGCAGTTCTCCGGCTACAAGAGCGACAGCAACGTGGCCACCATCGGCGGCACCAACGTGCTGGGCAAGGGCCACTCGTTCGGCGTCAGCGCGACCTACAGCATGGAGCCGCAGGGCGAGTGGTACAACTCGCTGACGATGGGCATCGACTACAAGAAGTTCGATGAAACCACGCGCTTCGGCAACAACGAAGAACTCATCCCGCTGAAGTACCTGCCGTTCACGTTCTCGTACAACGGCTACCGCTATTCCGAGTCCTCGCAGAGCAGCGTGGGCCTGTCGATCGTCGGCGCCACGCGCTCGTCCTTCGGCATCGGCAGCGACTGGAAGGAATTCGACGACAAGCGCTATCGCGCCAGCCCCAGCTTCGCGCTGCTGCGCGGCGACGGCACCCATACGCAGAACCTGTTCGGCGACTGGCAGCTGGGCCTGCGCGGCGCCTTCCAGCTTTCGTCCGGCGCCCTGGTGTCCAACGAGCAGTTCTCGGCTGGCGGCGCCACCAGCGTGCGTGGCTACCTGGCCGCCGAGCGCACCGGCGACGACGGCGTGCTCGGCTCGGTCGAGTGGCGCACGCCGTCGCTGGCCCGCTGGCTGGGCCCCAATGTCAACGAATGGCGCTTCTACGCCTTCGCCGACGCCGCCACCCTGCGCCTGCGCGAAACGCTGCCGGAGCAGGACGCCAGCTACTCGCTGGCCAGCGTCGGCCTGGGCACCCGCATGCAGGTGCTGGACTGGCTGAGCGGCTCGCTGGACTGGGGCTACCCGCTCAAGGACGGTCCCAACACCCGTAAACACGATCCCCGACTGAACTTCAACTTGCGCGCCAGCTTCTGAGCGCGCACGCAACCGCATTCCTCCCGGAGTCCTGACCATGCAACGTTTACTGATGTTCCTACTGACCGTGCTGGCCGGCCTAGCGCCGGCGGCCGCCAACGCCTGGTGGCAGGCCGACTGGCAATACCGCAAGCAGATCACCGTGGACACCACGCCGCAAGGCGCGCCGCTGGGCGGCGCCGCCGGCCGTTCGCCGTTGCTGGTGCGCCTGCACACCGGCAACTTCACCTTCGACGGCATCAGCGAGAAGGGCGCCGACATCCGTTTCGTCGCGGCCGATGACCAGACCGTGCTGAACCATCAGCTCGAAGCCTTCGATCCGCTGCTGGGCATCGCCCTGATCTGGGTGGACGTGCCCGAGCTGGCCGACGGCCAGCGCCAGGAAATCTGGATGTACTACGGCAACCAGAAGGCCCCGGCCTCGGCCAATGGCCAGCTGACCTTCGACCCGAACTACACGCTGGTCTACCACTTCGACGGCGCCGCCGGCGCGCCGCCGCGCGACACCACCGCCTACAGCAACCACGCCCAGACCCCGACCACCGCCGCGGTGGACGGCGTGATCGGCCGCGCCGCGCAGTTCGCAGGCGGCGCGCCGCTGATGCTGCCCGCGAGCCCCTCGCTGGCCATCCCGGCCGCCGGTTCCTTCACGTTCAGCGCCTGGGTGCGCGCCGACCAGCCCGCTGGCGAGCAGCTGATCTACGCCCGCCGCGACGCCGGCAACTCGCTGCTGGTCGGTATCAACCAGGGCGTGCCCTTCGTCGAGGTCAACGGCCAGCGCAGCCAGCCTGGCCAGCCCCTGGCCCCGGCCGCCTGGCAGCACGTGGCCGTGACGGCCGACGGCAGCAAGGTCAACCTGTACGTCAACGGCCGCGTCTCGTCGTCGCTGGCCGCCAGCCTGCCGCCGCTGAACACCGTCGCCGCCCTGGGCGGTGACGTGCCGGCTCCGGCCGTCGCCCCGCCTGCCCCCGCCGCGCCCGCCGCCGACGGCCAGGCGCCGGTCGAAGCCGCGCCCGTCCGTCCGGTCTATGCGCCGTTCGTGGGCGCCATCGACGAAGTGCGCCTGTCCAAGATCGCCCGCCCCGCCGCGCTGATCCTGGCCGACGCCACCGCGCAGGGCGCCGAATCGCGCCTGGTGGCTTATGGCACCGACGAAGAGCAGTCCGGCTTCGGTTTCGGCGGCCTGGGCTTCCTGCTCAAGGCCGTGCCGATCGACGCCTGGGTCATCATCGCCATCCTGGTCGTGATGATGGTGCAGTCCTGGTTCATCATGATCAGGAAGAGCCGCAACGTGGCCCGCGTGGCCCGCGCCAACGACGCCTTCCGCGAGTCGTTCGCCAAGGTCGGCAAGCGCCTGGAACTGCTGGCCGACGACGCCAACCTGGCGCGCTCGCTGGAGCATGCCCCGCTGTGGCGCCTGTACCGCGTGGCGGTCAATGAAATCCGCACCCGCCGCGAACAGGGCGCCGACACCAGCTCGATCTCGGCCGCCACCATCGAAGCCATCCGCGCCTCGATGGACGCCGTGCGCACCAAGGAAAACCAGGTGCTGGGCGCCAAGCTCGGCTCGCTGTCCAACGCCATCGCCGGCGGCCCGTACATCGGCCTGCTGGGCACGGTGCTGGGCATCATGGTGGTGTTCCTGGGCACGGCCATGGCCGGCGACGTGAACATCAACGCCATCGCGCCCGGCATGGCCGCCGCGCTGCTGGCCACCGCCATGGGCCTGTTCGTCGCCATCCCGGCCCTGTTTGGCTACAACCGCCTGGTCTCGCGCAACAAGGAAGTCAGCGCCGACATGCGCGTGTTCGTCGACGAGTTCGTCACGCGCCTGGCCGAAGTGCATGGCGAGACGCAGGAGCAGGAAGCCGCCCACCATCCCGCGCCGCGCGCCGCCGGCCGCCCCGCGGTCCGCGAAGCGCAGCCCGCCGCCGCCGAAGCATAAGGAGATCCCATGGCTTCCGTATCCGCCGCCCAGGATGATGACGACGACGCGCCCGTCGACGGCATCAATATCACGCCGCTGGTCGACGTGCTGATGGTGGTGCTGGTCATGTTCATCCTGACCGCCACCGCGCAGATCGCCGGCATCAAGGTCAACCTGCCCAAGGCCAGCTCTTCGATGGCCCTGTCGCAGCCCAAGACCAAGGCGATCTCCGTCAACGATGCCGGCCAGGTCTTCCTGGACGCCTATCCGGTCACCCTGCCCGAGCTGGAGGACAGGCTGCGCACCGAGAAAGCGCTCAACCCCGACTTCCCGGTCATCGTGCGCGGCGACGCCGCCGTGCAGTACCAGAAGGTCGTGGAAGTGCTGGACCTGCTGCGCCGCCTGGAACTCGCCCAGGTCGGCCTGGTCACCGGCAAGCCGCAATAGGGGCCGAGGCAAACGTCATGTCGTTTCCTGAATCCGATTCCCCGCGCGCGCAGCGCCCGGCGCTGCGCTGGCTGAAGCTGGCGGCGGTGGCCGTGGCGCTGGCCGCCGCGGCCTATCTGCTGTGGCGCTGGGCCAATGACATGTCCGGCGTGCGGCGCGAGCCGCCGAAGGTGTCGGCCATCATCCCGCTGCCTCCGCCGCCTCCGCCGCCGCCCGAGCCCGAGAAACCGCCGGAGCCCGAGCAGCCGAAGGAAGAGCAGCAGCCCGTGCCCGAGCCCGAGCCGGTGCCCACGCCCGAGCCGCCCAAGCCGCAGGACGAGGCGCCGCCTCGGCCGGCCGACGACCTCGCCAACCCGATGCAGATCGATGGCGACGCGCAGGCTGGCAACGACGCCTTCAACATCGGCGCCGGCCAGGGCAAGGGCATGTCGGGCGGCGGCGGCGGCCGCGCCGGCAACGCCACGTACAGCCAGTACCTCGCCTACGCGCTGCAGAAGATCCTGCGCGAGGACGAGCGCACCCGCAACCTGACCTTCCGCCTGCAGGCCAACATCTGGCTGACGGCGAGCGGGCAGGTCACGCGCGTCGAGCTCACCAAGTCCAGCGGCGATGCGGACGTCGACGCCCGCGTGGTGGCGGCCTTGCGCGCGGTGCCTGCGCTGGACGAACGTCCGCCGGCCTCGGTCAGCATGCCCATCCGCGCCTCGCTGACCGGCCGCCGCCCCTCCTGAAATCACGAACCGAACAGATCCCTGGAGTGTCAAGACAATGAAGTTCCAACTCAACCGACTGGCCGCCGCGCTGGCCCTGGCCGCCGCGGGCGCCGTGGCGCTGCCGGCGCAGGCCGCGCCGGCCCCGTCCGAGAACGCGACCGTCAACCTGATCCGCTTGCTGGTGCAGCAGGGCGTCATCAAGCAGGACCAGGCCGACGCGCTGGTGGCGCAGGCCGAGGCCGAGGCCAAGAGCGCGCGCGCGACCGGCAATGACCGTGGCGCCGCCGTGGCGCAGGCCGGCGACGTGCGCGTGCCGTACATCCCGCAGACCGTGCGCGACCAGATCCGCGACGAGGTCAAGGCCGAAGTGATGACCCAGGCCAAGGAAGAGAACTGGGCTCAGCCGAACACCTTCCCCGACTGGGTTTCGCGCATCACCGTCGAGGGCGATGTGCGCGTGCGCGACGAGTCGCGCCTGTACTCGGGCAGCAACAGCAACGAAATCACCGATTTCGCGCGCATGAACGCCAAGGGGCCGTACGACGTCAATCCGCAAGGCGGCAACAGCTACCCGCCGATGCTGAACACGCGCGAAGACCGCCGCAACCAGCTGCGCGTGCGCGCCCGCCTGGGCGTGCGCGCCGAGCTGTCCGAGTCCTGGACCGCCGGCATCCGCCTGGCCACGGGCAGCGACGACAGCCCGGTGTCGACCTCGCAGACGCTGGGCGGCGGCATGTCCAAGAAGGACATCTGGCTGGACCAGGCCTACCTGACCTACCGTCCGACCAAGTGGGCCACCGTCACCGGCGGACGCATCGGCAATCCGTTCGATTCCACCGACATGCTGTTCTCGAACGACCTGAACTTCGACGGCGTGGCCGCGATCTTCAAGCACCCGCTGCAGGGCCGCGACGTGACGCTGTTCGGCACGCTGGGCGCCTTCTCCACCGAGTACAGCGCCAATGGCTGGAACTCGTCGTCCTTCAAGGAAGGCAAGAGCGAGGACAAGTGGCTGCTGGCCGCCCAGGCCGGCGCCGAGTGGAAGGTCAACAACAAGAACACGCTGCGCGGCGCGCTGGCCTACTACCATTTCGACAATATCGCGGGCAAGCGCTCCAGCCCCTGCTCGCCGTGGAACGGCGACCAGAACTGCGATACCGACTGGTCGCGTCCGGCCTTCATGCAGAAGGGCAACACGCTGTTCCTGCTGCGCGACATCATGGCCAATCCGGCCAACCCCGGCGCCACGCCGCAGCCGCAGTTCGTGGGCCTGGCCTCCAAGTTCGACCTGCTGGACGTGAACCTGCGCTGGGACACGCGCGTGTTCGACGGCCTGGGCCTGCGCCTGAACGGCAACTACATCCGCAACCTGGCTTACAGCAAGGGCAAGATCTGGAGCCGTTCGCAGGGTCACCTGGTCAACAACTTCAACGAGAACGGCGAAGTGCAGAGCGGTCCGAACGCCTGGATGCTGCAGGCCACGCTGGGCCGTTCGTTCGACCTGAAGGAGAAGGGCGACTGGCTGGCCTTCGTCGGCTACAAGTACATCCAGCCGGATGCCTTGCCCGACGGCTTCAACGATTCGTCGTTCCACCAGGGCGGCACCAACGCGCGCGGCTACTACATCGGCGGCAGCTACGCCTTCGACAAGAACGTCTATGGCGTGTTGCGCTGGATGAGCACCAAGGAAGTCTACGGCGCGCCGCTGGCCATCGACACCATGCAGTTCGAGATCAACGCCAGGTTCTGAGGCCATGGACATGCACACCGTATGGGATGAATCCGGCCAGGCCGCGCCGCTGTCGGCCGGGCGCGGCCGCCGGCTGGCGGCCATGGCGGCGCTGTGCGCCGCGGGCCTGACGCTGGGCGCCGCCGCGCAAGCCGAAAGCATGGAAGAGAAGCTGCGCGCGCAGCTGCGCAGCACCACGCAGCAGCTGCAGCAGATGCAGAGCGAGCAGGCCCAGGTCAACGCCGCCAAGGCGGCGGCCGAGGCCCAGCGCGACGCGGCGCAGAAGGAGCTGGAAGCCTTGCGCGGCCAGCTTTCCCGCGTCCAGGGCCAGGCCGAGAAGCTGTCGCAGCAGCAGAGCGCGGTGCTGGAAAGCGCCCAGTCGCAGATCGCCGCCAGCAACGCCCAGCTGGGCAAGTTCAAGGGCGCCTACGACGAGCTGCTGGTCCTGGCGCGCACCAAGGAAAGCGAGCGCGCCAAGCTGGCCGGCGCGCTGGCCCAGCGCGACGAGCAGGTCAAGAGCTGCGTCGCCAAGAACCGCGAGATGTACCAGGCCGGCAAGGACATCCTGAACGCCTACGAGCGCGTCAGCACGGGCGACATGATGGCCATGCGCCAGCCCTTCGCCCGCAGCGCGCGCGTGAAGTTCGAGGAACAGGCGCAGGAGTACGGCGACAAGCTGTACGACGCGCAGGTCCCGGCCTCGGCCGCCGCCATCGCCTCGCCCAAGCCCGGCGCGCCGGAACCGGGCGCCGCCGACGCGTTCACCATGCAGACCCAAACCAAATAAACCCGCAAGGAAATGACGATGACCGACTCCAACCTGATTCTCGACGTGAGCGCCGAACGCCTGCAGGAAGTGCTGCAATCGGCCGGCTACCGCGTCACCGTGTCCGAGCAGAACGGCATGGTGCAGCTGCTCAGCGCCAGCCAGGGCGTGGGTTTTGCCGCGCGCATGGGCAACCCGGCGCTGCCGGAAGGCCAGTTCCTGGACTACACGCTGAGCTGCGCGCTGCGCGTGCAGGGCGAGCTGCCGGCCGGCCTGGCCGAGCGCTGGAACGTGGAAAAGCGCTTCGCCCGCCTGACCGTGCAAGGCGCCTTCCTGGTGCTGGAACTGGACGTGATCGTGGCCGGCGGCGTGTCCGAGAACTATCTGCTCGCCACCACCGAACTGTGGGACCGCCTGCTGCAGGAATTCCTGCTGTTCCTGCGCGCCAACGCCGCGCCGGGCGCCGGCGAGGAAACCGGCCAGTCCCAGGAATCGCTGTCCGAGGCGCAGGCCGAATCCGCGGCCGAGCCGACGACGCACTAAGGCCCGCGGGGCGGCGCCCCGGGCAGGAGTCCGCGATCGCGGATCCGGTCCGTGTCCGCCGCCCGCCGCGAGCGCTTGCCAGCTTGTGAGACAGACCATGAACAGCATCCTGAAACAGCCCACGAAAGTCCGTATCGCCGCCGCCGTGCTGCTGGTCGCCGGCGCGGCCGGCGCGGTCGCGCTGATGCGCGGCAGTCCCGCCCAGAGCAGCGAAAGCAAGCCCGCGCCGCAGGCCGCCGCCAAGCCGGCCCCGGTCGCCGCGCCCGCCGCCGGCGCCAAGCCGCCGGCCGTGGCCACGCTGGGCGCGGTGCAGGTGGATCGGGACGAGCTGCAGCGCCAGCTGCAGGCGCTGCCGCCGCAGGCGCGCGCGCAGCTCAAGGACAACCGCGCGGGCCTGGATCAATGGCTGCGCGCCCGGCTCGCCGAGAAGGCCTTGATCGAACAGGCGCGCGTCCAGGGCTGGCAGGACAAGCCCGAGGTCAAGCGCGCCTTCCAGGCGGCGCAGGAACAGATCCTGATGCAGAGCTACCTGGTATCGGTCAGCCGCGCGCCCGACGACTATCCGGCCGAGGCCGACCTGGCCGCCGCCTACGAGCGCGCCAAGCCGCAGCTGGCCCAGCCCGCGCTGTACCGTGTCAGCCAGATCTTCCTGCCGGCGCCGCTGGGCGACGCCGAGGCCGTGGCCGCCGCGCGCAAGCAGGCGCAGGACCTGGTCAAGCGCGCCCAGGCGCCCAAGGCCGATTTCGCCGCGCTGGCGCGCGCCAACTCGCAGGACGCCAGCAGCCGCGAACAGGGCGGCGACATCGGCTTCCTGCCGCTGGCCCAGCTGACGCCGGAGATGCGTCCGGTGGTCGAGCAACTCAAGACCGGCGACGTGTCGGCCCCGGTGCAGTCCGCCGCGGGCTTTCACATCCTGAAGCTGGCGGACCTGCGTCCGGCCGGCGTGACTCCGTTCGATCAGGTCAAGGGCGAACTGCGCGCCGCGCTGCGCAGCCAGCGTCAGGAACTTGCCGCGCGCGCTTATCTGGAGGGCTTGCTGAATGCGGGAACCGTCAGTATCGATGGCGCGGCCCTCAATGCCGCCTTCGAGCAAACCGCGGCCGCCCCGGCGGCCGGCGGCGCCGTCGCGAGCGCCAAGCCCTGAGGCGCCCGAGCCTGTGCCCGCGCTCGCGCAGCGCCTGGATGACAGGTTGCTGCAGGCGCTGGGCCAGGCCGATCCGCCCGTCAGCGTCCAGAGCGCGGCGGCCCTGATCCAGGCGCTGCGCGCCACCTTTTCCGACGAGATGCGCAGATGGTTCCCGCTGGTGCCGGAAGCCGAGCCGGGCCGCGCGCGCGAGGCGGCGCGCGAGGCCAGCCTGGACCTGGCCGACCTGCGCGTGCTCTATCGCGCGCTGCGGGTCGCGTGGCTGGCCGAGCTGGTCTTCGGCGAGCGCGAGCTGGCGCACCGCTGGCTGTGCCAGCCCAAGCGCCGCCTGCACGGCCGGGTGCCGCTGCTGCTGTGCCAGTACGGCCGGTATGCCGCGATGATCGAGCAATGGCTGGTCAACATAGACGAAGGAAACGGCCCATGATCGCGCTTTGGCGCTTGAGCAACAGCCAGGACCTGCAGCCCCGCGGGCGGCCGCCGGGCCGCTGGCATGGCCCCGGCGCGCCGGTGGTGGTGCTGGACGCCAGTCCGGCCGCCGCCGTGTTCGCGCGGCTGGCCCAGGCCGAGGTGGCGCACCCGCGCGCGCTGCCTCGCCATTACTTCCTGCTGGAGGTCGCCGCGCCGGAGAGCGCGGTACAGGACAGCGATGCGCCAGCCAACTGGCTCACCGACCTGCAGGCCACGCGCGCGCTGGGCAATGCCTGGCTGGCGCGCGGCGAGACCGCGCTGCTGCGCGTGCCCTCGGCGGCGGGCGGCCTGCAGTACCTGCTCAATGCCGAGCACCCGCAGCTGGCGCAATGCCAGATCGTGTCGGCGCTGGCCTATCCCTACCTGCCGCATCTGACGGGGCTGGACAGCGCCGTGCTGGACGGGGCTGGCTGGCTGGTCACGGCCCGGCCGGGGGAATAGCCGGGGGCGGGACTAGAATAAGCGGACGCCGCCGCTTGGCGGCGATCCCCTATCCGTTCCCCCGAGGAGCTTGCAGCATGACCGCAACTTCCGCTGCCCCAACGCCAGGCGCAGCGCTGCCCGCCGCCACCGTCCAGGTGGACATCATTTCCATCCAATCCCAGGTCGTCTATGGCTGCGTCGGCAACAACGCCGCCATGCCGGTGTTCCGCAAGGCCGGCTGGCGCGCGCTGGCCGTGCCCACCGTGATCCTGAGCAACACGCCGCACTATCCGACGCTGCATGGCGGAGCCGTGCCCATGGATTGGTTCGACGGCCTGTTGCAGGGGCTGGAAGACCGGGGCGTGACGCGCGTGGCGCGGGCCGTGGTCTGCGGCTACCTGGGACAGCCAGCCCAGGCGGACGCGCTGGCGCGCTGGCTGCCGGCGCTGCGCGCCGCCCGGCCTGACATCCAGGTGCATATCGATCCGGTCATGGGCGACCGCAACGACGGGCTGTACGTGAACGAGGGCCTGGTCGCGCAATACCGCGACCTGCTGGTGCCGCATGCCGACGGCATGACGCCCAATCATTTCGAGCTGGAGCTGCTGGTCGGCCGCAAGCTGGTCACGCTGGATGAAGTGGTGGCCGCCGCCCGCGAACTGATCGCGCGCGGCCCGCGCTGGATCGTGGCCACCAGCGCCGCGCCGGCCGAGGCCGAGGCCGGCACGCTGCGCCTGGCCGTGGTGACGCGCGATGAGGTCACGGTGGTCAGCCATCCGGAAATCGCCATTCCGCCGTCGGTGCATGGCACCGGCGACGTGTTCATGGCGGCCATCACCGCCGCGCTGCTGGCCGGCCAGCCCCTGGCCGAGGCCGCGCGCGACGCGGCGCGGCAGGTCACCGAGGCGCTGGCACGCACGCGCGAGCTGGGCTGGGAAGAGCTGGCGGTGGAATAGGGGCGACGCCGCCCGCGCGCCCTCGCTGGCGGCCGGGCGTCTCTTTTACACATTTCTGGCCTGCCCGCCGTTTAATCAAAGAGTGGTATGTGTGTGGTCGCGGCTGCACAAATA
>NZ_JCBANG010000142.1:0-11173 GCF_059760905.1 Achromobacter sp. 1011811831 | reverse complement strand
TTGCGGCGCCGCCGCGCCTTGTGTTGTCCCTTCAATGCCGTTCGCGGGCGTCGCCCCGGCTGGACGGCCAGCCCGGTCGGACTTTTTCCCCTTGGGACGTCCCCAAGGGGAAAAGGCCCCGCCGGCAAATCCCGGCCCGCAACGCGGGCAGGGCGCGGGCCAGTCCCGCGCCAAGCTGTACGCGCATCGCCGTCTCCGGCGCGGCCTGGTCCGCCAGGTCGCTCCCGAGGCGCAAGCGCCGAAACGGAGCCTAGAACATGTTTCCTGAAATCATTCCCGCCCGACAGGTGCGGGCGGCGATCGACGGTTTTGTCGATCATCTGGTGACCAATTACGCCGATACGCTGGAAAGCCTGGCGCAACCCGTGCTGCACGCGCTGGTGTGGCTGGAGCAGCTGCTGCGCGGTTCGCCCTGGTGGGCGGTGGTGGCGGCGACGGTGGCCCTTGCCTGGCTGGTCAGCCGACGCATCGGGCTGAGCCTGGCCATGGGCGCGCTGCTGTGCGTGATCGGCGTGCTGGGCATGTGGGACGCCGGCATGCAGACGCTGGCGCTGATGATCATGGCCGCCGGCCTGTCGGTGCTGATCGGCATTCCGCTGGGTGTGCTGATGGCGCGCGTGAACTGGCTGCGCTCGGTCATGCTGCCGGTGCTGGACGTGATGCAGACCATGCCCAGCTTCGTCTATCTGATTCCCGTGGTGATGCTGTTCGGCCTGGGCAAGATCCCCGCCATCATCGCCACCGTCATCTACGCGGTGCCGCCGCTGATCCGCCTGACCGACCTGGGCATCCGCCTGGTCGACCGCGAGGTGCTGGAGGCCTCGCGCGCCTTCGGCGCCAATCCGCGCCAGCAGCTCTTCGGCGTGCAATTGCCGCTGGCCCTGCCCAACATCATGGCCGGCATCAACCAGACCACGATGATGGCGCTGTCGATGGTGGTCATCGCGTCGATGATCGGCGCGCGCGGGCTGGGCTATGAGGTGCTGCTTGGCATCAACCGCCTGGAAGTCGGCCGCGGCCTGCTGGCCGGGCTGGGCATCGTGGTGCTGGCCGTGCTGTTCGACCGCATCACCCAATCCTATGGACAGCGCATGCGCAAGGGAGGCCAGCGATGAGCAAGATCGAAGTCAAGAGCATCTACAAGGTATTCGGGCCGCATCCCGCCAAATGGCTGCAGGCCGCCCAGGGCGGCATGAGCAAGGAAGCGCTGCTGGCCAAGAGCGGCCACACGCTGGGCCTGCGCGACATCAGCCTGTCGATCGACGAGGGCAGCATCTACGTCATCATGGGCCTGTCCGGCTCGGGCAAGTCCACGCTGATCCGCCACTTCAACCGCCTGATCGAGCCCAGCGCCGGCCAGATCCTGGTCGATGGCGTGGACGTGGTCAGCCTGAACAAGCGCGACCTGGAAACCTTCCGCCAGAAGAAGATGAGCATGGTGTTCCAGCGCTTCGGCCTGTTCCCGCACCGCACGGTGCTGGAGAACGCCGCCTATGGCCTGGCGGTGCAGGGCGTGGGCCGCGCCGAGCGCGAGCGCCGGGCGCGCGACTGGCTGGAACAGGTCGGCCTGTCGGGCTTCGAGCAGCAGTATCCGCACCAGTTGTCCGGCGGCATGCAGCAGCGCGTGGGCCTGGCGCGCGCGCTGGCCACCGACGCCGAGATCCTGCTTATGGACGAGGCATTTTCCGCGCTCGATCCGCTGATCCGCCGCGAGATGCAGGACCAGCTGCTGCAATTGCAGGCCAAGCTGAACAAGACCATCGTGTTCATCACGCATGACCTGGACGAGGCGCTGCGCCTGGGCAACCGCATCGCCATCCTCAAGGACGGCGAGCTGGTGCAGGAGGGCACGCCGGAAGACATCCTGCTGAACCCGGCCAACGACTACGTGCAGTCCTTCCTGCAGGATGTGAACCGCACCAAGGTGCTCAACGCCACGCACGCGGTCAACCCGGCGCGGTTGACGCTGACCATGCGTTCGCGTCCGGCGCATGCCCTGGAACGGATGCGCGCCATGAACTATGAATACGCGCCGGTGCTGGACGGCAAGCGCCTGGCCGGCGTGCTGACCGCCGAGGCGGCGCTGCGCGCGGGCCAGGAGGGCGCGCGCGACGTGTCGCGCTACGTCGAGGAACTGGCATCGGTACCCGCGACCGCCGGTCTGGGCGAGGTGCTGGCGCAGCTGGTGCACAGCGACCAGCCGGTGGCCGTGACCGGCGAGGACGACGAATTCATCGGCATGCTGTCGCGCAAGAAGGTGGTGGAGCTGGTGACGCCGGCCCTGTCCGAGACGGCGCCGGCGGAAGGCGCCGAGGCCGCGCCAGACCTGCCGCAGCCGGAGGACGGCGCCGTGGCCAAGGCCGGCCCGGAGCGGCGCGACGAGGCCGCCTGACGTCCCCTGCGCGCGCCATCCGGCCAGCCTTCCACGCCGCGCGAGCCGGCGCGCCGGCCAGTCCGGGCAAGGCCCTGGCTCCATCCATGATGGGCCAGGGCCTTTTGCATGCGGGCGCGCTATGGATATGATGGCTGGCGCCGCGCAACCCAGCGACGCGCGGCGACACCCGTCTCATTCATCCCGTCCGCTGTGGAAATCCGTCATGCCCATCCTGAACATCCAGATACTGCAAGGCCATGCGGCCGCCGAAAAATCCGGGCTGCTGCGCGCGGCCTCCGAGGCCGTCGTCCAGAGCATCGCCGCGCCGCTGTCCAGCGTGCGCATCGTGCTGCATGAAGTGCCCGCCGGGCACGTGATCGTGGCCGGCGAGATCGGCAAGCGCATGGCGCAGGTGGACGTGGCGCTGATCGAGGGTCGCGACGAGGCCAAGAAGGCGGCGCTGATCGCGGCGCTGAACCAGGCGGTGTGCGGCGCCATCGGCATTTCCGGCGAGGACGTGCGCGTGCTGATCCGCGACGTGCCCAAGAGCGACATGGGCGTGGCCAACGGCCTTTCCGCCAAGGCGGCCGGCCGCTAGCGTGCGGGACCGTCCCGGCCCGTCTCGCGCGGGCCGGCCGGCATTCTTTCCGTCCCTTGATCTGGAACGGATATTGGCCGCCGGCGTGTCGGCAAGCGTGCCGGCCGCGCGGGTATGATGGCCGGAACAACCAGGAGGAATCACCATGAATGAAGTCATCGTCGCGTCCGCCGTTCGTACCGCCATCGGCGATTTCGGCGGCGCGCTCAAGGACGTGCCGCCCTGCGACCTGGGCGCCACCATCATCAAGGCCGCGCTGGAGCGCGCGGCGGTCAAGGGCGACGAAGTTGGCCATGTGGCCGTGGGCCACGTCATCAATACCGAGCCGCGCGACATGTATCTGTCGCGCGTGGCCGCCATCAATGCCGGCATCGCCAAGGAAACCCCGGCCTTCAACGTCAACCGCCTGTGCGGTTCGGGCTTGCAGGCCATCGTCTCGGCGGCGCAGACCATCATGCTGGGCGACGCCGAGATCGCGGTGGGCGCCGGCGCCGAGAGCATGAGCCGCGCGCCGTACATCGCGCCGGCGCAGCGCTGGGGCGCGCGCATGGGCGACAGCGTCATGCTGGACATGATGACCGGCGCGCTGTCCGATCCCTTCGGCCGCATGCACATGGGCGTCACCGCAGAGAACGTGGCGGCCAAGTTCGGCATCAGCCGCCAGGACCAGGACGCGCTGGCCGCCGAATCGCATCGCCGCGCGGCCGCCGCCATCGAGGCCGGCCATTTCCGCGACCAGATCGTGCCGGTGACGCTGAAGTCGCGCAAGGGCGACATCGTCTTCGACACCGACGAGCACGTGCGCCGCGACGTCACGGCGGACAGCCTGGCCGGCCTGAAGCCGGTGTTCCAGAAGGAAAACGGCACTGTCACGGCCGGCAACGCCTCGGGCCTGAACGATGGCGCCGGCGCGGTCATCCTGATGAACGCCTCGGTCGCCGCCAAGCGCGGCGTCAAGCCGCTGGCCCGGCTGGTGGCCTACGCCCATGCCGGCGTCGATCCCAACATCATGGGCATCGGCCCCGTGCCGGCGACGCAGGCCGCGCTCAAGCGCGCCGGCCTGACGGTGGACCAGCTGGACGTGATCGAGGCCAACGAGGCCTTCGCCGCCCAGGCCTGCGCCGTGTCGCGCGAGCTGAAGCTGGACCCGGCCAAGGTCAACCCCAACGGCAGCGGCATCGGCCTGGGCCATCCCATCGGCGCCACCGGCGCCATCATCACCGTCAAGGCGCTGCACGAACTGCAACGCGTGGGCGGCCGCTACGCGCTGGTGACCATGTGCATCGGCGGCGGCCAGGGCATCGCCGCGATCTTCGAACGCATCTGAGCCCCCCCACGGCGCACCAACCGTTGAACGGACGCGCCCGCCAACAAACGGACGCGCCCGCCAACAAACGGACGCGTCCAACAGACAGGAAATGGACGCGTCCGACGGAAGCAGATGCACCCCATGAAAACGGGTGCCCCCATCGGGATGCCACGGATCCGGCTCCGCCGGTCCGTAGGCATGCCCCCTAGAGGGGGAAGCGCGTGAGCGCTTCGGGGGTGGGTTCCACCCTCTACAATCGCGGCCATGCGCAGATCTTCTTCCCCCTCAGAATTCGACCAGCCCACGCTTTCCGAATCGGACGGCGTGCGCTACCTCCACTTCAATACCGAATGGGTGCAGGGCGCCATGCGCGTCAAGAACCCGGCCGAGCTGGTGCTGGAATACACCGGCCAGATGATGGCCTGGTTGCTGTTCCTGGAACCGCCCAAGGAAGAGGCCATCGGCATGCTGGGCCTGGGCGCCGGCTCGCTGGCGCGCTTCTGCGCCAAGCACACGCGCAGCCCGCTGCTGGCGGTGGAATGGAACCCGGCCGTCACCGCCGCCGGCCACATGTTCTTCCGCCTGCCCGGCCAGAACCGGCTGCAGGTCGAACATGCCGACGCCGGCGCCTGGGTGGCCGATCCGCTGAACGCCGGGCGCTGTCCGGTGCTGATGGTGGACCTGTACGACGCCCAGGCCCAGGGGCCGGTGCGCGACAGCGTCAAGTTCTACCGCGATTGCCGGCGTGTGCTGGGCGAGGTCGGCGTGCTGGCGGTCAACCTGTTCGGCCGCCACGAGAGCTTCGGCAAGAACATCGACAACCTGTCCAAGGCCTTCGACGACCGCGTGATACTGCTGCCCGAGATCGACGCGGGCAACCAGATCGTGCTGGCCTTCTCGGGGCCGCGCCTGGCCGTCACCCCGGCCGAGCTGCTGGGCCGCGCGGCCATCGTCGAGGCGCGCTACGGCCTGCCGGCGCGCCGCTGGGCGCGGGCGTTGACGGCGCACGCCGTGGACGGGGTCCTGCACCTGTAGGACGCGTCCGAGCCGGCATCATGCCGGCCCCGGTCTGGCCGGGGCGGCGCGCGCCTCGGGCCAGGCCGCGAGGACGCATCGTTTCCGTTCATTCAGGGTAGTCCCGGGGGCGGGCGGGGCTTTACCGGCCCCGCGCCGGGGTCTACTATGTCCGTGTTCATAATTATGAATTACGGCGCAGTCCAGGCCGTCCGACCATGACCGCTCCCATCGTCCGGCAAGCCCTGTACCTGGAAGTCGCGGATCGCCTGCGCGACATGATCCGCGTGCGCGCCCTGCGCAACGGCGAATGGATCGACGAGCTTCGGCTGGCCGGCGAAATGGGCATCTCCCGCACGCCGCTGCGCGAGGCCCTCAAGGTGCTGGCCACCGAAGGGCTGGTGCGGCTGGAGCCGCGCCGGGGCTGCTTCGTCAACGAACTGTCGGCGCAGGACCTGGAAGACATCTTCCCGCTCATGGCCATGCTGGAAGGGCGCTGCGCTTTCGAGGCCGCGCGCAAGGCCGACGATGCCGAGCTGGCCGCGCTGCAGCCCTTGCACGATGACCTGGCCGGACATGCCAAGGCCGGCCGCATCGACGAGTACTACCACACCAACTACCTGATCCACGAAGCCGTGCAGGCCCTGGCCGGCAATCAATGGCTGGTCGACATGGTGGGTCAGCTGCGCAAGGTGCTGAGCCTGTCGCGCCATCGCAGCCTGTCCTGGCCGGGCCGCATCGAGGAGTCCTGCGCCGAGCACCTGGCCATCTATGCGGCGCTCAAGGCGCGCGATGCCCAGGGCGCCGAGGCCCTTGCCCGCAATCATTTAATGCGCCAGCTGGAAGTGCTGCGCGCCCTGGCGCTGGCCGAGACCGCCGGCGCCTCCGATCCGTCCGGCCCCATCGTCATGGAGGAACCTGCCCATGTCCGCACCCGAATCGCTCGCGCGCGTCGCGCGCACGCCTGAGTCCGACACCGGATTGCACGAAGAGGCCGCCAATGACGCCGCCGACGGCCTGATCGCGCGCCTGGGCCGGCTGTGGGAGCGCGGCCGCCTGCCCAGTGAAGCCGAGGTCCGCCGCCTGTTCGAGGCGCGGCTCACCGACGTGGCGGCCAACAAGCTGGCGCGGCGCTGGATCGAGCTCTATGCCGCCGCGGCCGGCAAGGAACGCCGCCTGATGCTGTCGGCGCTGGCCCAGGTGCGCGCCACCTATGCCGGCGATGGCGGCGAGGGCGTGCGCTTCTTCAAGCGCCTGAACGCCCAGTCGCAGGGCCTGCGCTTCCTGGTGGACCTGCGCGCCGACATGCTGCGCTGGCGCAAGCAGGTGGCGGGCCTGCAGGGGCTGGACAAGGAACTGGAAGGGCTGCTGTCGGCCTGGTTCGACGTGGGCCTGCTGGAGTTGCGTCCGCTGACCTGGGACTCGCCCGCCTCGCTGCTGGAGAAACTGATTCTTTACGAAGCCGTCCACGAGATCACCTCGTGGGACGACCTGCGCCACCGCGTCGCGCCCGACCGTCGCTGCTATGCCTATTTCCATCCGCAGATGCCGGGCGTGCCGCTGATCTTCGTCGAAGTAGCCTTCGCCGGGCAGATGGCCGGCAATGTGCAGGCGCTGCTGGACAGCTCCGCGCCGCCGCAGGACCTGGACAAGGCGCGCTGGGCGATCTTCTATTCCATCTCCAACACGCAGCCCGGCCTGAAAGGCATCAGTTTCGGCAATTTCCTGCTCAAGCGCGTGGTCGAGCAGCTGCTGCAGGAACTGCCCAAGCTCAAGTCCTTCGCCACGCTGTCGCCGATCCCCGGCTTCTCGGACTGGCTCGGCAAGCTGGACGCCAAGGCGGTGCAGGGCATCGTGCGCGACGGCAAGGGACGCGAGCGCGACGGCGGCCACGACGGTCAGCGCTGGGTCGCGCACCTGTCGCGCGCGGCCGGGGGCAAGGCGCCGGAGGCGCTGCGGCGCGCCGGCTTCCGGCTGGCGGCGCACTACCTGCAATCCATGAAGAACGGCGCGCCGCTGGACGCGGTGGCGCGTTTCCACCTGGGCAACGGCGCTCGCATCGAGCGCCTGAACTGGGCCGCGGACACCTCGGTCAAGGGCCTGAAGCAGTCCTGCGGGCTGATGGTGAACTACCTGTACGAGCTGGACGAGCTGGATGACAACCTGGCGCGGCTGGGCGAGGGCAAGCCGCAGGTCAGCCGGGGCGTCAGCCGCGCGGGCTGAGCGCCGACGCGGCGACAACGGTGACGCCGGGGCGACCAGGCAAGCACGACCGTGCAAGAACAAGAGGCAAGCTCCAGGACGGAGCGGACATGAGGGGCGGACGGACATGAGCGCAGGGCAGGGCGGCCGCGTGCGGCTGGAAATCGACGGGCCTCTGGCCTGGGTCACGCTGTCCCATCCGGGGCGGCTCAACGCCATCACCGTGGGCATGTGGGGCGAGCTGCGCGCGGTGTTCGAACAGCTGGCGGCCGACATGACGTTGCGCTGCGTGATCGTGCGCGGCGAGGGCGGCAACTTCGCCGCCGGCGCCGACATCCGCGAGTTCCCCGCCGAGCGCGCCGACATGGCCGGCGTGCAGCGTTATCACCGCGAGGTGCTGGCGCCGGCGCTGGCGGCCGTGGCCGCCTGCCCGCATCCGGTCGTGGCGCAGATCGAAGGCGTGTGCGTGGGCGGCGGACTGGAGATCGCCAGCCAGTGCGACCTGCGCATCGCCGGCGCGTCCGCGCGTTTCGGCGCGCCGATCAACCGCCTGGGCTTTCCGATGGCGCCCGACGAGATGCGCGGCCTGATCGCGCTGGCGGGCCGCGCGGCCGCGCTGGCCATTTTGCTGGAAGGCCGCGTGTTCGGCGCCGATGAAGCGCGCGGCATGGGACTGCTGACCCGCGTGGTCGACGACGCCCAGGTGGCGACGGAGGCCCGCCGCAGCGCCGAGCGCATCGCCCAGGGCGCGCCGCTGGCCGCCCGCATCAACAAGCGCCTGTCGCGCAGGCTGGCCGAAGGCGGCCCGCTGAGCGAAGACGAATACCGCGATTATTTTTCCTACGCCGAGAGCCGCGACCACAAGGAAGGCGTGCGCGCCTTCCTGGCCGGCGAGGACCCCACCTTTACCGGAGACTAGACAAGGTGAGCAACGCCAATCTGTACGCTGTCCTGCAAGGCGGCTTCCCCGCCGATCGCAGCAAGGTCGCGCTGGAGACGCCCGACCTGCAATACACCTGGGACGATATCGACCGCGCCACGGCCTGCATGGCCAATCTGCTGGCCTCGCTCCGGCTGCCCGAAGGCGCGCGCGTGGCGGTGCAGGCAGAGAAGTCGCCCGAAGCGCTGCTGCTGTACCTGGCCACGCTGCGCGCGGGCCTGGTCTACCTGCCGCTGAACACCGCCTACCGCGAGGCCGAGATCGAATATTTCCTGGAAAACGCCGAGCCCGCCGTGGTGGTGTGTTCCAGCAAGAACCGCGAGTGGGTCCGGCGCGCCGCCGACCAGGCCGGCTGCGCCCATGTCTACACGCTGGACGAGGACCGCAGCGGCACGCTGCTGGATGCGGCCGGCGGCCTGTCGCAGCGTTTCGAGACCGTGGCGCGGCGGGCGGACGACCTGGCCGCCATCCTGTACACGTCCGGCACCACCGGCCGCAGCAAGGGCGCCATGCTGTCGCACGGCAATCTCGCATCCAACGCGCGCGTGCTGCATCAGTACTGGGGCTGGCGCGCCGACGACGTGCTGCTGCACATGCTGCCCATCTTCCACGTGCACGGCCTGTTCGTGGCCTCGCACGGCGCGCTGCTGGCCGGCGCGCGCATGATCTGGCTGCCCAAGCTCGACATCGAACAGGCGCTGCGCTACCTGCCGCGCAGCACGGTGATGATGGGCGTGCCGACCTACTACGTGCGCCTGCTGGCCGATGCGCGCTTCGACCGCAAGGTCTGCGCGCAGATGCGCCTCTTCATCTCCGGCTCCGCGCCGCTGCTGGCCGAGACCTTCGCCGATTTCAAGCAGCGCAGCGGCCACGCGATCCTGGAGCGCTACGGCATGAGCGAAACGGTCATGCTGACCTCCAACCCCTACGCGCCTGGCGACGGCGAGCGCCTGGCCGGCACGGTCGGACGAGCGCTGCCGGGCGTGCAGGTGCGGGTGGTGGACGACGCCGGCCTGGCGCTGGCGCCGGGCGAGATCGGCAACGTGCAGGTGCGCGGCCCCAATGTGTTCTCGGGCTACTGGCGCATGCCGGAAAAGACGCGCGAGGAATTCACGGCCGATGGCTGGTTCAAGACCGGCGACGTGGGTCGCTGGGGCGGCGAATCGGCCGGGCGTGACGTGCCGGCCGATTACCTGTCCATCGTGGGACGCAGCAAGGACCTGATCATCTCCGGCGGCTTCAACGTCTATCCGAAAGAGATCGAGACGCTGATCGACGACATGCCCGGCGTGGCCGAATCCGCGGTCATCGGCGTGCCGCACGCGGACTTCGGCGAGGCCGTGGTCGCGGTGGTCGTGCCCAAGGCGGGCGCGGCGCTGGACGCCGACGCCATGCAGGCCGAGCTGAAGGCGCGCATCGCCAACTTCAAGGTGCCCAAGCGCCTGCACGTGGTCGACGAGCTGCCGCGCAACGCCATGGGCAAGGTGCAGAAGAACGTGCTGCGCGAAACCTACAAGGCGCTCTGACCCGCGCCGCCATGATGGCGCCGGCCCGCCTGGCCGGCGCCTTTTTTCCAAGGAGCCTCATCCGCCCACCAGCCCTCATCCCACCCGCAGCTTTCCAATAATTCCCAAGTACTAGAAAGAAGAACGAGACGGGATGCGGAACCTCCGCGCCGTCCGCACGCTGCATGCCAGAGGAGACAATATGAAGACCCGCAAGACTGCGGCGGCCCTGTTCGCCGCCGCCGCGCTGATGGCCGGCGGCCAGGCCGCCGCGCAATGGCCCGAACGCCCCGTGACGCTGATCGTGCCGTTCCCGGCGGGCGGCGGCACCGACACCTTCGCCCGGCCGCTGGCCCAGCAGCTGACCCAACAGCTCGGCCACTCGGTCGTGATCGACAACAAGGGCGGCGCCGGCGGCACCGTGGGCGCCGGCGTCGCGGCCAAGGCCCGGCCCGACGGCTACACCTTCTTCATGGGCGGCGCCCATCACGCGCTGGCGCCGTCGCTGTACAAGAGCCTGAACTACAACATCCAGAAGGACTTCGTGCCGGTCGCGCTGGTGGCGCAGCCGCCGCAGGTGGTGGTGATCAACGCCAGCAAGCTGCCGGTCAAGACGCTGCAGGAATTCATCGACTACGCGAAGAAGCGCCCCGGCGACATCAACTTCGGCACGGCGGGCAAGGGCAGCACGCACCATCTGGCCGGCGAGCTGTTCGCCATGCAGACCGGCATCAAGCTGGTGGACGTGCCCTATCAGGGCGCGGGGCCGATGCTGTCGGCGCTGATCGGGGGGCAGGTCGACCTGGCGTTCGATGGGCTGGGTTCGTCGGCCGGCCACATCCGGTCCGGCGCCATCAAGCCGCTGGCGGTGGCCGCGTCCGAGCGTTCGCCGTCGTTGCCGGACGTGCCCACCGCCGCCGAGGCCGGCGTGCCGAACTACGTGGTGTCCACCTGGTACGCGATCTGGGCGCCGGCCGGCACGCCCAAGGAGGCCGTGGACCGCATGACGGCGGAGATCACCAAGGCCCTGAACACGCCCAAGATCAAGGAAATCTGGGCCAGCAACGGCTCGGCCATTCCGGCCATGACGGGCGCCGATTTCGGCCAGTTCGTCGACAGCGAGGTCGGACGCTGGGCCAAGGTGGTGCAGGATTCCGGCGTGAAGCTGGACTGAGGCCGCGCGCAAGGGCGAGGGAAGGCGGCGGCCGCGTTGCGCCCGCCGCCTTTTTCT